>JADGPY010000014.1 GCA_017882205.1 Chitinophagaceae bacterium | reverse complement strand
GTATATATAAAGTTCTTTTCAAGTAGGTAAAATTATAATAATTTATTTAAAAAACAATTATAAAGAAATAATAACAAATTTCAAGCCAGCCGTATCAATATTATTCTTTAACTAAAGGCTCATTTTCTAGTTCAAATGAGCCAATTTTTCATTTATTTTAACAAAATTCGGGAGTTTTGGTTCCAACTTTTACCGATTTTATTTTTTAACGTAAAATATAGATGAAATATTGTGTTGGATTGAATACAGACTATATCAATGCATTTTGCGTTAACCTTGATAAACAAACAAGTTATTAATGAACCGTACAATTTATTTGAGTTTATTACTGATTTTACTCGTTTCATGTAATGATGCACTAAATAAAAATTATAGTGCGTTAACTTTTGAATCGGATATTCAGGAAATGCGTGAAAGTCAAAGAGTACCTGTGGAAGATATAAAATTGCTTACAAAATATATTCTCCTTGCTCGTTTAGGAGGCCAGGATCCCGAAGGTAAAAGTTATGCTGATTTGCTGGATCGGATAAAAGAAATACAAAAATCTACGGAAGACGCGCTGGATCAGCGTGAGAATCTGCAGTTAATCAAACGCGAACGATTGAATCCTCTGCTTAAAGTTACCTTGATTAAGAAAGAATTTCTGAAGATAAAAAATCGTGACTATTTGGTTTATACAATAGGATTCCAGAATTCAACTGAAAAAAAAATCCGGACAATAATTGGCAACCTAACTCTTGAAGATCTGCTTGAAAAAGAAATTAAAAGTGTTAATATCCTGTTTAATGAAGAACTCGGGCCAATGGGATCTAAAACAAAGACATACAAAATTGACTATGACTATTCAAACGAAAGTGATCAACGCATACGGAGCAAGGATCTTACAGACCTTCGTATAGTATGGAATCCTGACAAAATAATTTACAACGATGGTATACTGGCTGAATAAGTTACCATATCCCGTATGCCAATATTTCCTTCTTTTTCTTTAGACATCAGAACAATTACTGTTGAAATATATTAACCGGCAATATCAACTCCCACCTGTTACTGCCTGTATTACTACCAAAAAGGTCTGGATCCAAAAGGTGACTATAACGGATGCCGAAGGTTAATACTACCTGGTTCCACCATTTAGTATCGAAATAAACTTCAGAACCTACTGAACGGAAATCGGCCTTAAATTTTGCCCCACTAGAGTAAAAATCGTTTACGTGTGTCTCATCATAAAAGATATCACCTCTGACTCTTAGGAAATAAACAATGTTTGCAATCCCTGCATCAGGATAACAAAGCGGAAGGTGGTAAGTTGCTCCCCACTTCATCATCTGGTAGAGATTTATTGATGAATAACCCCTTGAGAATGGGAAACTACTTGAAAAATTTAGTTGGTTAATGGTATCTTTTTGTAAGAAGGCACCATTTAAAACGAGACTATGATTTACGCCTAAGCCTGGCAGGTATAAGCTACCATCAATCATAAATTGGGAACCTTCATAATGGGTTACGGCACGTTTGTAACTGATTGAAATTGTCTGGGCAAAAGAAGGGAATATTTGTTGCCGCGTTTTCTGAACCTGGTTACTGAAAGTTAAAAAGTTGTTCAGGTAACTATATGAGATCCTGCCAATCGAATCTTTATATGTTCCCTGGAAATCAGTTTGATTATATATATAATTGCTTCCAAAATTCAACTTGCTTATAGACCTGTTCTTACTTAAGTCGAGTGGAACACTCAGTCCTGCTTGTGGCTCCAACTCATTCCAATATACCGTTTTACCATGATATCTTCCACGCCTATCAATTGTATAACTAACCCCGGCGGAAATATATGGGAATAAAGAAGCATAGATTGTACTGAATCCTATTTTTTTCCATTGCTCGGATCGGTTATATGTGAAAGACAATTGCGACTCAAGGGTATTTAAAATATTTTCACCCAGCAGGGTTAGCGTATATTCCGGGTCATTCACATCTGGTTGGATACTATGAAAATTTAAAAGCCCTGTTGCTTTACTATATTTAGCCACTGTAAACTGTTCTTTGGGAACTGAGCCAAGTTCATCAGCATTTGTTTTTGATAAGGCACTGATTCCAAAATTCAAAGGTGCGATATCAACCGGCTTAACTTCATCCCATTGTAAGGCGCTAAGATGTACTTCCTGTATTTTGAAACCAGATGCAGTAAAAGTAGTAAAGGCTAACTTGTCGTGGTAAGCCGACGGCTGATAAGAACCAATCCCTTCCAATGTAGATGATGCAAGTGAGAATATTTTTTTAGAGTTCATCTTATAGGCAAATAAGCGGTCATTTTTGCCGGAGGCACTTGTAAAATAAATGGTATCATTCGTTACAGAGGGGAATCCAATTACGTTATATGTTAATGGGGTTAGATAGTCAACTGCTCCTCCAGGTAGGCTAACCATAGCCAGACTCATTTTGCCTTGTTGATTTCTTACAGCGGCAATAATGGAGTTGTCATTATAAAATTTGGGATAGGTATAGAATAATTTATCCGGATTTGGGATGATAGATAAGACATTCCCATTTACGGCATTTAGCAAATGAAGGGTAGAGTTTCCATCCGGAGTTACTTGTGTAGCAATTACTTTTTGACCATCGGGGCTTATATCTGGCGTAAAATACTTGGTATGATTCGTCAGCGATTGTTCTTTACCTGTATTTAAATCAATTATCCTGAGATCACTGTAATCCCGATAACCCCATCTTGCATCAGGACGATAAGATGCAAAAACGACCTTTCCATTACGGTAAGAAAAATAATTATCCAGCGAGATATCGCGACTCTTTATTTTTATGTCTCCACTGGCAGAACGAATGATGAACGAAGGTATTTTTCTGTATCCACTTTTCATTAATACCATTTCATCTTCATTCATACGGACAGGATATTCCTCATTTATGTATTCATTGGAAGGAGTATGTAATGGTTGTATAGGTTGGTCATTAAAATAATTTTTGAAATAATTTAGCGCATCATTTCTGAATTGAACATAGTCTTTCCCTGAATATTTTTTTATTGCCTTCTGAAAAGGATAAAATAATCCTTTGAACGCTGCTGCATCATGAGTGACATTTTTCCAGAAGTCATCACCATATTTTTCTCTTCCATATGCTACAAATAAATATCCCAGGGCATAATGATCAGGTATGAAGTCCCTATATGAGCCATTACGTAATTTCATCCAGCTGAAATTTTTACCTGCTGCCCAAAGCGAACGATAGGGGTCATAAAAAAAAGGTATCCTGCCTCGTCCCTGGTTGCTCACGTTGGTTTCATTATATACTGCATCTCCTTCAAAGAACCAGTTTGGAATGGCTGCTCCGTTTGCAAGGGCCTGGCCGTCTTCACCAAATAAAATTCTTAGCAGTTTTGAAATACCAACATTGAAATTATTGTACTGTTGTACATGCCTGAACTCATGTATTGCAAGTTGATCAGGCCAGGGGAGGCTTCCAATTTCAAAACTGTTTATTTCGGGAGTTAGAAAAAACTCACTGCGAAAAGGAGCTAAGGATACATATGCATTCGAAATAGTGGTTTGGTTCTGTAATACCAGGTTCACTTTTCTTTTTTGATTTCCAATTGTATTTGGAGTGGTTTTATCAAGCCATGAAATTACATTGGCTACGCGTTCAGCGGTGGAGTCTAAACTCCTGGGAAAGATCACACGAACAGGAGAGCTATTGATTTGCTTCCATTTTATAGAAGGCGGATTACCGCCAAATTGCTGCGAATGTGCAACAAATAAAGTAGCATGGAAAATTAAAAAGATTAACAGGATACGATAAGCCATTGGATGGGATTTTGAGTGGAAGTTAGTAATTTAACGCAACAAATAAGATGTAGCCCCGTTATACCCCAAGGCTTTAACCTTGTGTTCTGAAAAAAATCTTATTTTTACTCATAAAGAAACTCAATGCATAAAGTTTTGACATATAAAAGGATTTGGCTGCCAATACTATTATTTACGATTGCTCTGGGCTCATGTAAAAAAACAACCACCACTAACCCTGCTAACTTACTTGAACAATATTTCGATGCTAATATCCTGGGCCAGATTTTTATTGTAAATCTTGCTACCGACAATGGAACTGATCTGACTGCAAATTATAGCGGGTATACTTTTAAATTAATAAAAAGTGATTATTATCAAGGTCCGATAGAGGTAAAATATGGTACTAACACTTATTCTGGTACATGGAGTGCTAATAGTGATTATAGTAAATTAACTCTTATACTTCCCTCTGTTCCCTCCCTATTTATTTTTCTGACACGCGATTGGCGATTTACCAGCAAAAATGTTCCCCAGCTTGAACTGGCCCCATGGGGTACAACTGATCCTGTTGTATTACATATTCTCAGGCAGTAAGCCTCTCTTGTATTTTATTTTATAGTTCCTTTCTTTTCCTTCCAGATACAATTTTATTATCATTATTTAGTTATTATAAGATATCCAGGCTCTTAAAAGCCTAATCCAATATTAATAAAAAGCAAACAATCCATGTCAGCCCCTAAAGCAATCCAATGCAGATGGATCATTTTATTCATCTTACTGTGTGGAGGACTTTCTACCCGTGCACAATTGGTTGCAAATTTTTCAGCTTCACCAACCTATGGATGTGCACCCCTCCTGGTAACATTTTCTGATTCCTCCACAGGAAATCCAACCAGTTGGAAGTGGGATCTTGGTAATGGTACAATTTCATTTTTACAAAATCCTTCTGTAACATATTTTAATCCCGGGCAATACAATGTTAAACTAGTTGTTTCTAATTCAACCGGCTCCGACTCTATTATCAAGTCGCAGTTTATAACCATACACGATGCCCCTGGTGTTAATTTTTCAGGTAACCCTACTGCCGGATGTTTCCCGCTGCCTGTTCAATTTACTGATTTGAGTAATCCAAGTAGTGGAACAATTAGTACCTGGGAATGGGATTTTGGAGATGGCAATGTCGCCAACATCCAAAACCCATTACATACATATTCAGGAGTAGGTAACTTCAATGTATCACTAAGGATTAAAAATAGTTTCGGTTGTTCATCTATATTAACAAAACCTCAGTACATACATATCGGTTCAGGGGTACATGCTGATTTTACACATACTGCTGCAAATACATGCAATCCGCCGGTCATCATTAATTTCCAGAATCTTTCTGTCGGTACAGGTGCATTAACCTATCAGTGGACTTTTGGAGATGGTGGAACGTCCACGCTGGCAAATCCAACGTATGCTTATAATACTCCTGGCAGTTTTACTGTACGTCTGATCGTAACAAATTCTGTTGGATGTGTGGATACAATCATTAAACCTAATTCAGTCACACTTGGAACAGTTCATGCGGATTTTACCTCTTCACCAACTGTTTGTCAGGGACAGTCACTTATTCTTACAAATACCAGTAACCCAACCCCAACGGGAGCTACATGGTACTTTGGGGATGGCACAAATGCCAATTCTATAAACGCAGCTAAGGTCTATAATACACCGGGCAATTATACAATAAAAATGGTTGCCAATTTTAGCGCATGTGTTGATTCAGCTTCAAGACCGGTTACTGTACTGCCTAAACCGACTGTAACATTTACTGCATTAAACTTAACTGCTTGCAGACCACCATTAACTGTGAATTTTACTTCAACAGTACCTGGTGCCACTTCATATTCATGGTATTTCGGAGATGGTGGGGTTTCTAATGTTGCCAATCCAACTCATACTTATACTACCTATGGATCTTTTACAGTAAAACTCGTAGCAACTAACAGTTCAGGATGTTCTGATTCGTTGATTAGATCTAATTATATTAAAGTGCAGGCACCTGTTGTTACTATACAAGGTCTGCCGGCAAGGGGATGTGCACCTTTTTCTTATAATTTTACGACAAGTGTATCTACAGTCGACTCTGTCGTAAGTTACCAGTGGGACTTCGGTGATGGTTCCACATCTACTATTCCCAACCCTTCACATACTTTTATTACAAGCGGTATCTACACCATCCAGGTAATTGTCACTACAGCCAGCGGCTGCACTGATACTGCAAAAGTTGTTGCCGGGATTATTGTAAATAATAAACCCCATCCAAATTTTTCTGCAAATCCATTGGACGTTTGTGCTTTCTTTCCAATAGATTTTACTGATCTTTCTACAGGTGGACCAGACCAATGGCTCTGGAACTTTGGTGATGGAGGTAGCTCAACCCAAAAAAATCCATCATATGCGTACCAGGATACAGGATATTTTGATGTAACATTGACAGTATGGAACAATGGATGTGCAGACTCTATCAAGTTCGTGAATTATGTGCATATTAAACCCCCCATTGCAAATTTTGCAATAGGCATGAATTGTGCTTTTCCGAAGGAAAGAGTATTTACAGATCATTCAATTGGAGCTGACACCTGGACATGGGATTTCGGAGATGGAACATCTTCCACTATTCCCAGCCCAACACATGTGTATCCCTCTGCCGGAATATACGCAGTAAAATTAACAGTAACTAACCTTACAACAGGCTGTCAACACTTCAAGGATGGAATAGTTCGGGTTATAACCGAGAAAGCAAATTTTGTTGCATCCGACACAATTATTTGTAAAGGAATTCCTGTTGCTTTCCAAACAGTAAATATCAATGCTCCAAATATTTCAACTTATAACTGGAATTTCGGGGATGGTAATAGTGCTGTAACATCAACCCAGACTATTTCGCATATTTATAATGCGGCTGGTGTTTATACTGTACGGCTAATAATTACAGATTTAATTGGATGTAGTGATACTTTAGTTAAACCTTTATACATCACGGTAAATGGCCCTACTGCAGTTTTCACTAGTTCAACCCTGGGAACCTGTATCAATACCCCCATTACTTTTACTGATAGTTCCTATACGGATGGAACTCATCCAATTCAAAATTGGATATGGAATTATGGAGATGGAATTTCTGATACTTTAACTGCATCACCATATCAACATTCATATTCTGCTGGTGGTCTTTACACTGTTTCTCTAAAAATAACCGATAGTAATGGATGTGTTGATAGTCTTGTAAGACCAAATTATATTATCATTTCAAAACCAACAGCAAACTTTACCGCCGATACTTTATCCTGTACTTCAGGAACCATAGCATTCACAAATAATTCAACTGGTCCTAATCTTTCATATACGTGGAATTTTGGTGACGGAACAACATCTGCCTTACCCAACCCGTTGCATCAATATCTTTCACAGGGATACTTTACAGTTACTCTTAATATCCTTGACCAATATGGATGTACAGATAATATTATTAAAACAAACTATATACATATCGCCAATGCGTCGGCAGATTTTGCCATGAGTGATTCTGTCACTACATGCCCGCCATTAATAGTCATGTTTACAAATACATCAAGCAATTACATCAGTAAGAGTTGGGATTTTGGAGATGGTACAACCTCATCTTTAAACAATCCAATCCACTTTTATACCTCTGCCGGAACGTATCATGTTAGCCTTAACATTTCAGGGCCGGGAGGTTGTACAGATCAAAAAATAAAAACCATAATAGTAAGAGGACCACAGGGTTCCTTTACATACACCAATATTATTGGTTGTAAGCCACTCACAACAAATTTCGTTGCCACCACTCATGATAACCTTTCATTTATCTGGGATTTCAACGATGGTTCAACAAGTGCAACATTAGATTCGATACGTACACATGTGTATTTAAGCCCTGGTACTTATATTCCTAAGATTATTTTGATAGATACCATTGGATGTCATGTACCTATTACTGGCCTTGACACAATTAGAGTCTTTGGGATTCAATCCACTTTCACCTTCAATACAAATACACTTTGCGATTCCGGAACGGTAAGTTTTACGAGTACGAGCACAAGCAATGATCTGATAGCAACCTATAGTTGGAATTTTGGTGATGGAACAACTTCCACATTGCAGAATCCCATACATCCTTATAATACTACCGGAATTTATACTACAAATCTTATTGTAACTACCCAGTTTGGATGTAGGGATACCTCAGTATTAAGTACACCAATTAAGATTGTCAGTAGTCCACAAATTGGTATAGGTGGTAGTACTGGCGCATGTATTCCGGCCGTACTAAATTTTAACGGGCAGGTATTGGTCCCTGATACTTCGATGCTTAGTTGGCATTGGGATTTTGCTAACGGAAATACATCCACGCTTCAGAATCCTCCGACACAAACTTATCCGAATCCAGGTCCATATGTCATTACGGCTATTGCAATCAATAGTTCCGGTTGTAAAGACTCAATTATTAAAACAGTTCAGGCATATCCATTGCCAACAGTAGTAGCAAATGCCGACAATGCTGTTTGTAAGGGACAAAGTTTTAATCTATCAGCATCTGGTGCAATAAATTATAGTTGGTCACCCTCTACAGGATTATCCTGTGTAAACTGCTCAGGCCCCATTGCAACACCGGATAGTACAACGCATTATATTGTTAATGGCCTAAGTGCCATGGGTTGTCTTGGAAAAGATACAGTTGTCATTTCTGTTCAACAACCTTTTCTTATGTTTGTTGCAAGTGGTGATACCCTTTGCCAGGGAAAGTCAGTGAAGCTAACTGCTGGAGGTGCCAGCACATATATATGGTCGCCTACAACTGGTTTAAGCAACCCAACAATTGCGCAACCCATTTCAACTCCCCTGGTAACTACTAACTATATGGTTATTGGAACAGACTCTGTAGGTTGTTTCAAGGATACTGGCTATGTTCCGGTAAAAGTTTGGCCAATGCCAACTGTAAGTGCGGGCCCGGATAAAACTATCAACGTTGGTCAAACGATTGATCTTATGCCTACAATATCCAGTGATGTAAGCAATGCAAACTGGTCACCAACTACCGGAGTATTCAGGAATAATTTTCCTGGCATTACAGTAAAGCCTATGCAAACAACTGAGTACACCGTAGATGTTTCTAATGGAGGAGGATGCAAAGCAAAAGATAAGATAACCATCTTTGTGATTTGTAATAATGCCAATGTTTTTATTCCAAATACATTTTCCCCCAATGGTGATGGAATGAACGATCAATTTTATATCCGTGGAACTGGGTTATTTACCATAAAAACATTGAGAATATTTAATCGCTGGGGGCAGGTAGTCTTTGAAAAATCAAACGTTCGTCCAAATGAATCATCAGATGGCTGGGATGGAACATTTAAAGGTGAGAAGCTTACCCCTGATGTATTTGTTTATACCGTGGATGTTATCTGCGACAACAATGCACCGCTTAGGTTCCAGGGAAATGTGGCGTTAATAAAATAAATTATCCAAAATATCCAAATTATCCAACTATGAAAACTATTTTACACAAATTATTATTTGGATGCATGTTCCTGCTGGCATCCGGATATAGTTTCTCACAAGACATTCATTTCTCCCAGTTTTTTGAAACCCCTTTATTACGTAATCCCGCATTAGCAGGAATATTTAGCGGCGACGTGCGTGTGCAAGCTGTTTATCGAAATCAGTGGAACAGTGTTACAGTCCCATATCAAACAGGATCATTTAACGGCGAATATAAATTATCCGTAGGTAAAGGAAATGATTTCTTAACTATTGGTGGCGAGATATTATATGATAAGGCTGGCTCAGTAGCCATGACTTCAACACATATTTTACCCGTGGCTAACTTCCACAAATCTTTGAGCACGGAAAAAAACATGTATCTCTCAGTTGGTTTTATGGGAGGATGGGTTCAAAGAAAACTTGACCGTTCAAAAATGACCACTAACAATGAATACAATGGTACAGGTTATGATCCAACATTAGGTGATGGAGAAACATTTACCAACCCCGGTTATTCTTATCTCGATGGAAGTGTGGGTATGAGCTTTAATTCCCAGATAGGCGAGAGTGAAGACAACAATATTTTTCTTGGAGCAGCTTATCATCATTTCAATAAAGCACCAAAGGTTTCTTTTTATGGAGATATTAATACTGAGATGATCCCAAAGCTTGTTTTATCAGGAGGGATTAAAATGGGAGTAACTGAATACTCAAGTGTAACTTTCCAGGCTGACTATTCAAAGCAGGGCTCAAGTAATGAGATCATTGGCGGAATGATGTATTCTTATAAACTTGATGATCCTACAGATCCTAAATATATTTTTCATGCAGGTGCTTTGATAAGGTGGAAAGACGCCATTATCCCTGTGGTGAAATTGGAATGTAAACCATTGAGCTTTGCATTAAGTTATGACGTAAATGTTTCGCAATTGAAAACTGCCAGTTATGGTCGGGGGGGAGTTGAATTATCAATTTCATACCAGGCCTTCTTTGTAAGGGAACAGAGTGCCGAAAGCGTTCGCTGTCCAAGATTTTAATAAATTTTATTATAGCAATACCGGCAATCCAGTTCTTCCAGGTGCCAACGAACAGGAACTCTATATTTTGGATTGTTTGGATAAGATACCTCCGGGAAGACGGGGGTATTCTTAATTTAATCACTCTCCCAAACCCTATGTTTACTACCTTCCTGCCTTATCATCTGCCAGCCATTCTCCTCGGCTTTCTGCAGTAATTGCCTGCGTAATATCTTAGGGTAGAAAATTTTCAATGAAGTCTTTTTATGGGAATATTTAGTTACAATGCCAAGTTGTGCTAATACATCGTATGATGCAGCACCGCATCGCATTCCTAAAAATGCATAGTCATAGGGTGACTCAGTAAGGTAAGCTTTTGAAAGACTGTCAAGTTTTTGCACTTGTTCCTGCTCTACGGGAATTAATATCGTCAAAGTTTTTACTTTCTTACAATCTCCACCAAGTATTGAATTGAATTTTGATGGTGAAGAAAGAATATAACAACTATGTTTATTTTGTTTGCTGGTTATTAGATGAAAAGATCCACGATGTACAAAGTTTAAAATTTTATCACTATCAATCTCAATCCCTACATGTCCGCCCATCTTTCCACCAAACCAGGTTGGTTCTATGAATTTAAACTTTGCTAATGGCCTTGATCCATATAAAAAGTGAACTCGCACATATGAAGTGATTAGAGGATGGGGCTTCCCAATATTGGATGTTATGGTATCAACAAATTCGCTTTTTGGCTGAGCAATTGTTTTATTTTGAAACAATAAAGCTAGAAGGCATAAAACAATTGCGATCTTTTTCAACCTGGGAATATTTTGATGAAGTTTACAAAATTACTGATTCAAACTAAAGTTATTAAATTAGTTAAACAGAAATATGCGTTAAACTTAGGAATTAATTTTACTTTTGGGGAAAATCATACATTATGAAAAGAGCTATGTCCATCCTTGCATTGTTATTTTTTGTTGCAGCGGCAACTTTAGCACAATCCAGGAATTATGGGAAAAAGGTTGATGAGAAAAATGCCATTACAGTGCAACAATTAAGTAAAAATATGACTGATAAAACCGAACTCAATGCTACAGTCACTGGTAAAGTATATTCCGTTTGCCAGGCTGAAGGGTGTTGGATGAAAGTAGATAAAGGAGATGGAACCGCAATGATGGTTACAATGAAAGATCATAAATTTTTATTGCCAAAAGATATTTCAGGGAAAACTGCTGTGTTTACAGGAAAAGCAACGCTTAAAACCACTACGTTAGAAATGCTAAAGCATTATGCGGAAGATGAGGGTAAATCTCCTGAATACATAGCTTCTATTAAAGATCCTAAAACTGAGCTGGCCTTTGAGGCAATAGGCGTGGTTATAAAATAACGCGCTTATTGTGACCTATACTTTAAGATGTTATCTTCTCCCGCTTATAAAAGATCCCTCCTATTAGGATAAGCGCAATGCATCCACCAATCACTTTTATTTCAAATTCCATTTTGTTGGAGCCGGGTGTCGGAATCATGGCAACTACCATCGCAAAAGCAGTTACCAAAAGGCCACTCAGACCTATTAATGTAAATATAGATGCTCCTTTACTTTTTTGGCCATTATCTGTACGAAGATGAAAAATGATAAAACAAATAAATAGATATAGATATGGAATGAAATAAAGAATGATCGACATGTCAAGTAAAGTAAAGAACGCTGTCTCGACCGTTGTACCTTTTCCAAGAACTGCCATCAGCAAAAAAATAGTGGCCAATATTGTTTGAACAAGGATGGCAATATGCGGAGTATTCCAACGTGGATGAATACGCGCAAATGCTGGTGGAAAATACTTATCTAATCCTACTACAAGGGCAACTCTTGCTGAACCCGTGAGCCAGGCGCCAAGCCCGCCGATCCTTCCAATAGTAGCACAGATAGCTGCAAAAGGGACAAGCCACCATACATTTTTTCCTAGCTTATTAACCACAGAAGAGATCGCCTGGAAGAATCCTCCGATCGCATCAATATTATTTTTCGGAATGATATACAACAATGAGCCGGTGCCAATGATATAGAAAATGGCAATCAGTGGTGCGGCAATAAAAATAGACCTTGGCAGGCTCCGGGCAGGATTTTGTATCTCATTCCCCATTGTCGAAGAAAGTTCAATTCCAGAGTATGCAAAAGGTATGGTTGCCCATAAATTAATAGATGCTAAATTATCCCCACCTGGTTGCCATGATGAAGAAGCGAATGAATTGGCTGGATGCTGGGTTATAACCGCGTAAATTCCAAGGCTAGCCAAAATTAGAAAAGGGATGTAAGTACCAATTCCTCCAAGATTCTGTAACCATTTGCCTCTTTTCATTCCCACAATATTAACAATTGCAGCAAGCCATAAGGCGACTAATGTAAATGGCAGAGCGTAGTCCATCTTACCAGCAAGTGAAGTGTCGTTTTTGTTTAAAATATATGTAGAGATCACAGCCGTAGAGAGCAACAGGCTGGGGAAATAAAGAACATTATTGATCCAGTAACACCAACCACATATGAAGCCATGTCCATTTCCAAGGAAGCGTTTTGTCCATGAATAAATTCCTCCTTCCTCCGGGAAACTGGCGGAGAGTTTATTTACTGCAAGGCCTAAAGGAACAAAGAAAAAAATGGCGCCTATCAATAAAAGCGTTAGTGCGCTTACTCCAGCCTTGGCGGCTGTGGCAAGTGATGTAATGCTAATAACTGTAACAAGATTGAAAAGCACAAGGT
>JADGPY010000169.1 GCA_017882205.1 Chitinophagaceae bacterium | reverse complement strand
TGTTACAATAATTATGAACTTGCGAAACAAATCGCCCAATTTCCTATTCCTGTGTTGACAGGAATTGGTCATTCTACCAATGTGACCATTGCTGAAATGATCGCATTTGTGAATGCGATTACTCCTACAGCATTGGCGGACATGCTTATTCGGAAATTTCATGACTATGCTCATCGTGTAGAGACAGCTGAAGAGGTGATCTCTGCAAAAGCATCCAGAAGGATAAAGCAGGAAACTCTTGCGCTGTCAAATATTGCAAAGTTGTTAAGATCCGGATCCCGATCCAGAATTCTGAACCAGGGCTTCCCCCTGGAACACATAAAAAATCGACTGAGGTCGAATGTTACAGCTCTTTTCCTTAAGAATAATTCATTAATCGAGATTCTTGAACAGAAGAAGATAGCTATGGATCCAATGAATGTGATAAGGCGCGGTTATAGTATGACATTGGTTGATGGTAAAGTTTTAAAAGATATCAATGATGTAAGAGTAGGGGAAATGATTAAAACGATTCTTGCTAATGGCAGGATTGAAAGTACGATAAATGAAATTATTGCTGATTAAAAAAGGTAAATTGATATGAGTAAAAAGCCCACATATACAGAAGCATTTGAAGAGTTACAATCTCTGGTAACTGAGATTGAACGAGGAGAGATTTCAATTGATGGTCTTTCTGAAAAGGTAAGGCGTGCCACATTATTAATCCGGATCTGCAAGGAAAAATTAAAAGAAACAGAAGAGGATGTAAACAATATTCTAAAGGAATTGGAAGGGGGATAAGTTTTTTGATGTTGGGTTTAGCGCAATATCCCTTCGCACTAAATTCTTTCTATAAAAATTCTTTTCAAAAATTATTAGCTTTTAATCATATTTTTTAAATTAGTTCCCAAACTAATCACTGTTTTATGAAAAAAGTATTCAAAGTAGTACTCATCGTTATTGTATCCCTGGTGGTACTCATTGGCATCTGCGCATCTTACATTGCCTTGCGAAGTATTCCAAAATATGCTGTTCCGAAAGTTGATGTAAAAGTTGAAGTTACTCCGGCAAGAATTGAAAATGGAACAAAGCTCGCTTCCATGCTTTGTAAAAGTTGCCATTACAATGAGAGCACACAAAAATTTACCGGGCGGGAATTAACAGATGCGCCTCAATTTGGAAAAATATATGCAAGAAATATAACACAGGATGTTGACGCTGGCATTGGCAAATGGTCTGATGCTGATCTTGTTCGCTTAATCAGGACAGGGATAAGGCCGGATGGACAATATATTCCTCCGTACATGCCCAAGCTGATTCATATATCTGATGAAGATCTTTATTCGATAGTTGCATTTCTTCATTCTGGTAATAATTGGGTACAGCCAGACAAGACCATACAGCCAGCATCAAAACCTTCATTCCTTACAAAATTCCTGGTTACCATCGGGGCTGCAAAACCATCTCCATTTCCTACTGAACCTATACCAGGGCCAGATACAGCAAACCTTGTAACCCTAGGTAAGTATATCTCTTTATACCAGCTTGAATGTTATTCATGCCATTCAAAAGATTTCGCAAAAAATGATTATGAGACTCCTGAAAAATCTCCAGGATTTTTTGGTGGAGGAAATGAATTATTTAATCCGGAGGGAAAGAAAATCATATCAATGAATATTACCATGGATGAACAAACCGGAATAGGGACCTGGTCTGAAGAAAATTTTATCCTGGCAGTTAAGTCGGGGGTAGTGCCAAATGGCCAGCCATCGTTACGAAATCCTATGCAGCCCTTTAGCAATCTTACGGATCATGAAGTGAAAGCGATTTATGAATATTTAAAAACTATTCCAAAATTGGGTAATAAAGTAGAAAGGAGTGAATGATAAAATATCTTAGTAAAACTACTTCGTAACCTTACTTGTAACTTATTTATTCCCAGGTATTTCAATAGAAATTCATTTACCTCTGCAATAAAAAGCATATAATAACGCTTTATCAAAAAATTAGAATTGTATTGGTAAGAATTTTATGTAGGCACAAATGGAGAATACCTGACCCCGAATTTCGGGGTTTTTTGTTAGTAACTTGTGTAAAAATTCATGTTTTTAGCCGAAGTTAATCCGTTAAACATAAAAAATAATAGATTGAGACTCCGCTATTTATCAAAAGTTTTACTTCAATTTTAGTACTAAAATTTGTTATAAACTTAAGCGGGGCCTATATCTTCGTAATCATCCCCCTCATATCAAAATATTTGTCTATAAGCTTTAAAAAAAAAAGATTAACGTTTATTTGGTAATTTAAAGTTTATGACCAACTTTTGTTACTCGAATTGACTGTTACGATATATCGCAGTAGTCTATTCGAAATTAACCTACAACTCACCAAAACCATCCATTTTATCCTTTGAATTTGCTATCACTATTTTTATTGATGCGCCTTATTTATAAAGGTGCCGTTTGTTTTTTTAACTGACCATTACTTTAATGAGGGATCATTTTAGTTTAAAGGTCATGCTGCATAATAACGATATGGAAACTAATATGGATTTAAATTTTTTCAAAATTACCAGTATGAACTACATGTACTCAACACCCCTTCCTGCAAGTTGCGGTTCTACACCAGGAACACTTGCCAGCGAAAC
>JADGPY010000168.1 GCA_017882205.1 Chitinophagaceae bacterium | reverse complement strand
GAAGTCTTCTACTGAGTACCAGGTGTGCATCATCTTCCCAAGAAACGATCGTAGGCAGTGCCCTTGTAATATCTGGCAATTTGTTTTTTAGAAGCTGATCATTTGTAAGTTCTTTCTTTTGCGAAAAGGACAATAATGAAACAGACGTAGCAACAACCGTTAATAAGGTTGAGTAAAACTTATTCATCATGTAAGTATTTTAAATGGGAGACAAGTTACAGATTTTGGGATAGATTATAGTTTGAGAGCCGAAGAATAGCTGGAAAGATTAATCTTTGCAGTTAAGTTTATCTCTATCAATATCAATTCCCTTCAGGGCCAAGGTCATTTTCCGGCTTCATCTGTGGAAATAATAACACATCTTGTATAGATAGCTGGTTGGTCAACAACATACAAAGCCTGTCAATTCCAAAACCTATCCCGCTGGTGGGTGGCATCCCATATTCAAGGGCACGCAAAAAATCATAATCAATAAACATCGCTTCTTCATCACCCCGTTCTATAAGTTTGGCCTGTTCTACAAACCGCGCTCTTTGTTCAATAGGATCATTTAATTCAGTATAGGCATTCGCTATCTCCTTACCATTTATCAACAATTCAAAACGCTCTACAAGTCCGGGTTTAGAGCGATGCTTTTTTGTAAGCGGGCTCATTTCAACAGGGTAATCAATAATGAAAGTAGGTTGAACAAAATGATGCTCACATTTTTCACTAAAGATCTCATCCACAATTTTCCCCTTGCCCATTGTATTATCAACATGAATATTTAATTGCCTGCAAACATCTCTTAATCCTTCTTCATCCATACCACTGATATCAATTTCAGCGTACTCCAAAATGGCATCGTACATAGTTATACGTTTGTAAGGCGCTTTAAAATCTATTTCAATGTCTCCCGCCAATACTTTAGTAGTGCCATTTGTAGCAATGGCAGTTTGCTCAAGTAATTGTTCGGTGATTTCCATCATCCACAAGTAATCCTTATAAGCAGTATAAAATTCAAGCACTGTAAATTCAGGATTGTGAGTCCTATCCATCCCTTCATTCCGAAAATTACGGCTGAATTCATACACCCATTCAAACCCACCTACGATCAGCCTTTTCAAATATAACTCATTAGCTATGCGGAGATAAAATGGCATATCCAAAGCATTGTGATGGGTAATAAAGGGCCGGGCAATAGCGCCTCCCGGAATACTTTGTAGAACTGGAGTATCCACTTCTACCGCACCCCGATCATTGAGAAATGAACGGATGGCATTGATCATCTTTGTACGCTTCAAAAAAGTTTCCTTAACGTGCGGATTAACGATCAGGTCTGCATATCGCTGCCGGTAACGGAATTCAGGATCAGTTACTTCATCAAAAGTTTCTCCATCTTTTTCTTTTACAACCGGAAGAGGATGCAGAGATTTGGTTAGAAGAATGAATTCTTTTACATGGACAGATGTTTCACCTGTTTTGGTAGTAAACACATAACCTTTAACTCCAATAATATCACCAATATCAAGTAATTTTTTCCATACTACATCATACATGCTGGTATCTTCCGGCTTGCATATTTCATCTTTTCTTACATAGATCTGTATTTTTCCTGTACTATCCTGGAGAACGGCAAAGCTTGCCTTCCCCATATCTCTTATATTCATGATCCTGCCGGCAAGGCATACATCTGCAAAATCACTTTTGTTTTCTTCTCCCTTATATAGACGTTTAATTTCAGTACTGGTATTATTAACAGGGTATAATGGAGCCGGGTAAGCGTTGATACCCAGTTTTTCAAGTTCTATTAACTTATCCCTGCGGATCTGTTCCTGCTCTGATAGTTGCTGCGTACTCATTCTATGATGTCAAATTTTGGCAAAGGTAGCAGATGGGCGCATATTTGATAAATAATAATGCTACCAGCTATCATTTTTGGTAGCGCGGGAGTGAATACCGGAATGTTCAAGGTATTGACGATACTGATATTTAGGGAGATCAATTTTTCTGATATTTAAAGAAAAGATCCCGTTCTCACTTAGGGTATGTATTACTAATTGGCCTTCATATTTTGAAGCATACGTAGTTGAGTTAATCTGAATCCAATGATATTTTTTATAGCTAAGAGCTTCAGCGAAGTACTTTTTTATACAAGTATCACAGGCATGTTTTATTTCAGCTACGCATACATTGTTGTAATTAAATTCGTAAATAAAATCTGCTGTCTTGAACTTTGAGTCTTGTAAATGCAAGGTTACCGTTGAATCGGTTTCCTGAAAGCTAGCTGTTATATTCTCCTGATTAATATACTTACCTAATTTGGATTTTACCTTATCTCTCGTATCTCCAATAAATCCTTGTGAAAAGGAGGTAATTGATAATGATAAGACCAGTATGATTATAAATGTTTTTCTCATAGTACATAAAATCCTGTTTAACCAAATCATTTCCTCGCTTTTAAATCTTCCATTTTCTTTCTTGTATCGGGATTCTCTTTAATAGTGAGTGTCTTTGTATAATATTCTATTGCTTTCGTTTTATCACCTTGAGCATCCCAAAAATCTCCCATGCTATCATATACATTAAAACTTTGAGGATAGTTTTCAATATTCAATGTAAAAAAATGAAGTGGTTTATCATACATTTTGCTCTGCAAAAAATTATATCCCAGTCCATTGATAAAGGATTCCGAAGGAACTACAGTATACCCCATTTGTTTTGAGACTTTTTTAAAATGTGACGTGATAGCAGAATCTGCATCAAAAGACTTATCTAACAGCTTTTGTAATGAAGGCATTTTATAGTCGCTGAAAATAAAACGAAGT
>JADGPY010000167.1 GCA_017882205.1 Chitinophagaceae bacterium | reverse complement strand
TGGGATATCGTCCCAAGACTAATGCCTATGATGGACTAACTGAATCGATGTGGGACCAGTATATCCGCGATCTAACGATATTCGGGACGAATTCAGTGGAATTACTGCCACCCATTACCGATGATGCTGCCACGAGTCCAATGTTTCCTCTGCCGCAAATGGAGATGATGATCAGGATGGATAAGATATTGGAAAAGTACGGTTTAAATGTTTGGATATGGTATCCCGAGATGTTTGGAGATTATACCAAACCGGAGAACGTTCAAAAATCTTTTGATGATAATACTAAGATATTTAGCCAGTTACCAAAAATAGATGCGGTTTTCGTTTGCGGGGGAGACCCGGGGAATCTTCCGCCAGCACTCCTGTTTACTCAAATGGAGAAGGAGGCAAAAATTCTTCGTCAATATCACCCTAAAGCAGAAATGTGGGTATCACCACAGGGATTCAATGCAGCAGAGATGGATGAGTTTATAGAATTATTAAAGAAAGAACCTTCATGGTTATCGGGTGTAGTTCATGGACCACAAATAAGCATGGATTTAAACGAGTTGCGAAAACTGGTTCCAATGAAATATCCTATACGGCAGTATCCCGATATTACTCATAGCCTCGATTCACAATATCCTGTACCAAATTGGGATTTTGCATTTGCTGCTACCGAAAACAGGGAGACTATTAACCCGAGGCCCGTAACTGAATCCGCCATATTTCATGCAGACAGTATGTCGAGTAAAATTGGATTTATTACATATTCAGAGGGACTTAATGACGACATAAATAAAATTATATGGAGTAGTCTTGGATGGAATCCAGGTATCGACCTCATGGAGACATTACAAGATTATAGCAGGTACTTCATAGGCCCCGAATACGCGAATGATTTTGCCCAGGGGATTTTTAACCTGGAAGAGAACTGGAATGGTCCTCTGTTAGGTAATACCCAGGTTTATACCACTCTTGGCAAGTTTCAGGCAATGGAAAAAAGGGCATTACCTAAAGTAAGGCTTAACTGGAGATTCCAGCAGGCGACATACCGTGCTTATTATGATGCCTATGACAGGAGCAGGTTGCTGTACGAAACACAATTAGAAGATGATGCATTGAGTATTCTGAGAAATGCACCAGAGATGGGTTCCCTGCTAGCCATGGATCAGGCGAAAGATGTATTAGATAAAGCAAAGTCAAACAGTGTGGGTGAGGATTGGAGGCAGCGGGTTAATGAATTGGCAGAAGCTCTTTTCCAAAGTACTCACATGCAATTAAGCGTGAAAAAATATTTCGCAATATCGATAGGCAGGGGTGCAAACCTTGATCTGATTACTTATCCATTAAATGATCGTCTCTGGCTCGAAGCACAGTTCACACGTATCGCTCTGATAGATAATGAACAGACACGTCTCAATGAAATTGACAAAATAACAAACTGGACGAACCCCGGACCGGGAGGATTTTATGATGATTTAGGCGATCTGGGAAATCAACCTCACGTGGTAATAGAACAAAGCTATAAAGATGACCCTTCATTTTATCATTCTCCATTTGCAGGATTTTCGACAAGGGGAAATATTAGATTGTCTTGGGCCAGATACATGCAAACCCTGTTTGGTCATCCATTGAAGATGCATTATTCAAACCTTGAAAATAATGTTAAGTATGAGGTGAAATTCACTTCTATCGCTCCAAATCCACTCCGCTTTATGGCTGATAATATTCTGATACAGGATTATACTAGAAGAACAGGAGACATTGGTCCGGTTTCGTTTGATGTACCCATGGAAGCTACAAAAGATGGTGATTTGACATTACAATGGGATATGAAGACTGGTCAGGGTGGAGCTGGACGAGGATGCCAGATAGCGGAAGTGTGGCTGGTAAAGAAACAAATTTTAATTGTTTCACCAAACACTCTGTCATTAGGTGCTGCCCTGACAACAAGTGGAAATAATATTTCAGTTACCTCCAATACAACCTGGAGTGCTACACGTGATGGCGACTGGCTCAGGGTATCACCCGCAAGCGGAACAGGTAATGGAACAGTAACCTTGATGTGTGCGGCCAATACCACAGAAAGCCCAAGAACAGCGACAATTACTTTTTCTGCTTCGGGGGCTATTTCTACAACAGTGACAGTAACCCAATCAGCAAGAAAATAAATTTAATTAAGCTTAACAGAAATGAAACTAAAATCAAACCGTGTAAAAAGAATATTGAAAGAAGGTGGTGTCTGCTTTGGTACTATGCTTCGTATTCTCAAATCGCCACAGGCAGTATCTATGTGTGCATCCGAGGGCTGGGATTATATAATATTGGATACCGAACACAATGACTATGATTACGAAACGTTGGCTAATTTTTCTTTAGTAGCTAAATATGAAGAGATGTCCTTGTTTGTACGGGTACCGGATAAATTGTATCATCAAATGGCTCAAATGCTGGATATTGGTGCAGAAGGTTTAGTATTGCCACAGGTAAAAACAAAAGAAGAAGCAGACAGGATCATTAGGTCAACTAAATACGCCCCTATGGGAAAAAGAGGGGTAAGTGTGTCTACAACAAATACTTTATTCAGAGATTGCACTATTGAAGAATATACAGAATGGTCCAACCGGGAGATAATGACCATTGTACAAATTGAGAATGAAGAGGGCGTGAATAATTTAGAACAAATCTTATCTGCCAAAGGTATAGATGCTATTATGATTGGTCCGGCCGATATGACAGATGATATGGGAATTCCTGGCCAGATACACCATCCAAGAGTTGAAGCGGCATTTAGAGAAATCATTCATCAATGTAATAAATATGGTGTAGCCCCTGGTGTCCACTTAAATGACATTGATGACGTAAAAAAGTGGGTTGCAGAGGGTATGCGTTTTGTTACTTACAGTTATGATACAAAGTTTTTCAAAGATGCTTCAAGGGAAGCTTTGCATATCTTACGAAATTTTCCGATAGATTGAATAAAATAATTTAGAAGAACTATCAAAGAAATAACTGGATCAGATAATTAGAAGGGTTTATTATCTTTTGGGCAAATATTGGATATTTTTATTTAATGTATTGTCTTTTGTATTAGCGGATCTTAATACCTGTATTGTACCATACAAAAAAATTATTATTATGAAAACGATAAAGAAAGGAATTTTAATTTTAGCAATGTTAATGCTTATTTTGACAGCATATGCACAGAAGACATTACCTGAAAAAATCACGGCAAAAGTTTTAAATGCTGAATTTATCTATGAGATAGCATCATTCAGGAGTTGCCATGCTTCCACTGTTCTTGAAACAGATGAGGGTATTTTAACTGCCTGGTTTGGCGGAACAGGCGAAGGTCGTCCTGATGTTTGTATTTACACCTCAATAAATAAAAATGGGAAATGGGGAAGCCCTAAAATGGTTGCTGACGGTATCATGAATGATACACTTCGATATCCATGTTGGAACCCGGTGCTTTTTAAGAAGGATAATGGAGATATTATTCTCTTTTATAAAATAGGCCCTAGTCCACGTGAATGGCGGGGGATGTACAAAATTTCGAAAGACAACGGAAAATCATGGTCAGAAAAGGTCAAAATCCCGGATAGTTTTTATGGGCCAATTAAAGACAAAGCGGTAAGACTAAAAAATGGGACAATCCTTTGTCCAACAAGTATCGAGACCAAAGAAAATTGGAATATTTATGTGGAAACCACAGATCAGGATTTAAAGCAATGGAGAAAGACAAAAGTTGACAATAATGGCTTTAATGCTATACAGCCAACAGTTCTTTTTTACAAAGGCGGGAAGATTCAGATGCTTTGCCGGAGTAGAGAAAAAAGAATTGTTGAGACATGGTCGAAAGACCAGGGTAAAACATGGTCGCCAGTAAAAGCCACAATTCTTATTAACAATAATTCAGGGATTGATGCTGTATCGCTTGACAATGGTTTGCAGTTACTGATATGTAATCCGATCGAAAGAGGAAGGAACAAGTTGAATATACTTGCTTCGGTTGATGGAGAAAACTGGAAGGAGATAATTGTTTTAGAAGATCAGCCAAAAGGCGAATTCAGTTACCCTGCAATTATTAAAGGGAAAGACGGTACTATCCATGTAACTTATACTTATAACCGGGTAAAAGTAAAATTCGTCCACCTGGAGATATTAGGAAAATAACTCTAAAAAAAACAAAAATAAAAAATAGTAAAATGAAAAAAGCATTTAAATCCCCATTACGTGGAATCATTCCACCAATGATTACCCCATTACTTGATAATAATACCCTTGATATTGAAGGCTTGCAGCGGTTGATTGAGCATATCATTTCAGGAGGAGTACATGGCATATTTATTTTGGGAACCACTGGTGAATTTGCCAGTTTAAGTTATAAGT
>JADGPY010000013.1 GCA_017882205.1 Chitinophagaceae bacterium | reverse complement strand
TTCCCCACAAGGTCTTTCTCTATCATTTTTTCTGCCATCAGGATCATGTTCTTAAATGCAATACCATGTGAAATTCCATGTCCGATGATCACTGGCTTATTTACTCCAAGTACCGGAACACCTCCATAGGTCTCGAAATTAAACCGATTAAAATGCTCATCATGAATATCGCGCCTTTGCACAATGTCATAAATGGATTCGGCAAACTTCAGCAAAACATTTCCGGTGAACCCATCACATACCATTACGTCTGCTCTGTCTGTTAATAGGTCTCTTCCTTCTATATTCCCTATGAAATTTATCTGTTTGTTTTCTTTTAAGAGGGGATAGGCTGCCTGGGTAAGTATATTACCCTTGCCTTCTTCTTCCCCTAAATTAATGAGCCCTACTCTTGGACTGTTAACGTTAAGAATATGTTGTGAAAATAAAGATCCCAGCACTGCAAACTGAGAAAGATACTCAGGTTTACAGTCGGCGTTCAGTCCAACATCAACCAGTAAGCCAAGATCCCCATTTTCCCTGGGCATATAACCTCCAATGGTAGGGCGTAACACTCCACTTACCGCCTTGATACTATAAAGCGCACCAACCATCATTGCGCCTGTATTGCCGGCGCTTATAAAGGCATCTATCTTTCCAGTGGCCAATAACTTAAAACCGATTGATATAGAGGATTGTGGTTTCTCCTTAAGTGCCTTTGTAGGATGTTCATGCATCCCTATCACCTGGGTTGAAGGGACAATGCTAATATTGGTTGAAACAATTCCATGAATCTCTAACAATTGTTTTATCGAAGGTTCATCACCAATCAGCACCAGCTTAGTGGAAGAATTGCGTTCCAGCAACTCAATACCTTTTATTGCTTCAAAAGGGGCAAAATCGCCACCCATCATATCTACGCCAATCGTCATGGATTCAATTATTTAAAAAAAATTCCAAAACCAAAGATGAAGTTAATCAATCTTTGATTTTGGAAAATTATATTGTTGTTTTTCTTTAACCTAGGCCTTTGAAGGAGCTTTCTCTGCTACCACTTTTCCTTTGTAAAACAATTTACCTTCACTAACGTGTGCGCGGTGGCGAACGTGTGTTTCATTTGTTGTCGGATCAACACTAAGGGTGGGCTCAACGGCCTTATAATGTGTTCTTCTTTTTGCACTTCTTTGCTGACTGTGTCTGCGTTTGGGATTTGGCATAACCTATAATTTATTAATGGTTGTTTTTCTTAAATTTTTCTAATCCTTTTGAAAGAGGATGGTTGTGTTCATTATTTCCTGATTTCATTTTCTTTAGCATCGCCAGAACTTCACTGTTACATTGTGAACCACCTGGCTCGTCTTCTTTGCACATTCTTTGCATCGGGATGCTCAGGCAAATAAATTCATAGATCCAGTTTGCAATATTAAGATGACTTTCAGTCCTGGAAATATAATAAATGTCCGGGTCATCTTCCTCTGCATTCATTTCATCAGGATTTTCAACAAGTTTTACTATCATGTTGAATTCATCCCAAAGATCCAATGTAATGGTATTACCACAGCGGTCGCAGATAGCATCTACATTACCACCGATCTCGAATTTTAACATCATGAATGATGTGCTTTTTTCAAGTATCAACCTGATTTTTACATGGCAATTCGTAAAATCTACCTGTAGGAAATCTGTAAAGAACTTATCACCTACTTCATATTGAAACTCATGTAATCCCGGTCTAAGCCCTACAAAAGCAATCTCAAATTCACGCCGGTTTCCCATGACATCGTTTTAAAGGCTGGCAAAGGTAAGGAATTTGGGGTAATTTGCAATTGATTTAGTGAAAGCCAATATCCCTCCTTTTCCTATCTTTAAGCCTCCATGGATAAGGCAAAATTCCCCAAAGCAAAGGTTCGTTGGCTGGCAGCCCTGATTTTTGTGGTAATATTAATAAAGTTCGCCGCAAATAATACTTTATGGGTCGAAAACACCTATTCTAACCAAATCTACAGTGGTTTTTCTCATTTTCTTCGCATCCTTTTTGGATGGCTTCCCTTCAGTTTTGGGGATATGGTGTACCTGGCAGCTATTCTCTGGATTATATGGAAAGTGGTTATATTCTTTACATTGCTCTTTACCAGGCGACTTTCCTGGCGGTGGGTGAAAAATGGAGCGGTGAAAGCATTGTTCATTTGTATCATCATCTACATCGTTTTTAATCTATTCTGGGGACTGAATTACAATCGCAAGGGGATTGCAGCACAACTTAATTTACAAATAACAAAAATTGATACTGCTGATCTTAAGCGGTTACAATTCTTTTTACTTCAAAAAGTAAATGAAAGCAAGCAAGCTCTAATGGTATCGCAGGCCCCTTATCCTTCGAATAAAAAAATGTTTGAACGGGCAGTAGGATGTTACCATGACGCAGAAAAAGTATACCCTTTTTTGAAATACAGTGGTAATTCGGTCAAATCATCCATCTATAGCTGGTGGGGAAATTATCTTGGTTTCACAGGTTATTATGTTCCCTTTACGGGCGAAGCACAGGTCAATACTACCATCCCGGCATTCATGCGACCTTATACTACATGTCATGAAATCGCTCACCAGCTCGGTTATGCGAAGGAAGAAGAAGCAAATTTTGTAGGCTTCCTGGCAGTCATGGCTTCAAACGATACATTGTTTAACTATTCTGCATACCTGGACCTTTTCATAGACACCAACCGGGAAGTTTATTTTGTTGATTCAAGCAGTGCTAAAGCGGCAGCATTGCAGTTATTGCCAGCTGTTAAATCAGATATCAGGGAATGGCATGAATTTTTAAAGCGTCATCAAAACCCATTTGAGCCTATTATACGCTGGATGTACGGCAATTATTTAAAAGCCAACATGCAACCACATGGGATTAGTAGCTATGATGAAGTGATAGTTGATTTGATAGCCTATTATAAGAAGTTTGGGGTGAAATGAATTTATTAAAAATCTAAAACTTTATTTTTTTCCTAAACGCATCATCAGATAAAACCTTCAAATCAAAATCATTCATCCAGCCCTGCAGCTTGTAATTTTCTAAACCAGTGAGG
>JADGPY010000166.1 GCA_017882205.1 Chitinophagaceae bacterium | reverse complement strand
TAGACTTCCCGCAATTCAAGGGAAAAATTTATATAAGCTATAAAACAATTGGAGGAATATCAGTTTACAAAGTAAAGAAGAATGGCATTTATATTGATTCTGCCGGGAAAAACTCATTTGAAAAGATGGTGAATGATTGTTACAATCTTTCATATAAAAATGACGTAAAGGCGTATTCGATTGAAGACAGTATAATCAATACTCCAAATAATATTAGTGGCGTTTTTTTTAGAATAACTGGAAACGTAGCTACCGCCAAACAATTTTTTCTAAGTGATACGACCAAACATTTTCTACGTGGCGCCCTTTACTTTGATGCCACTCCTAATGAAGATTCACTGCGCCCCATCAATGATTTTTTGCAGGAGGACATGAAGCATCTCATCAATACACTTACATGGAAGTGAATGAAGTATAACCCCGTTAGGGGTTAAATATCGGCAGAAAGAAAAACATCCTCCCCCTTTTCGTACATTTGCACTCATGATTGAAATCGGCAACATCCTTGTCAGTGACCAGGTAATAGACGAGCAATTTGTCTGCGACTTAAACAAATGTAAAGGTGGTTGCTGCGTAGATGGTGATGCCGGCGCTCCATTGGAAGATAGTGAACTGAAAGAAATAAGGGCCGTCTATGATGCTGTTCTTCCCTATCTTCCGGAAGAATCAAAAATAGAACTTGAAAAACAAGGGCATTATGTATATGATCAGGAATTTGGCTGGGTAACACCAACCATCAATTCCAGGATTTGCGTATATGGTATAAGCGATGAAAAAGGAATTGTAAAATGTGGGATAGAGCAGGCATATAATGATGGGAAGGTAAAATGGAGGAAACCAATTAGCTGTCACCTATTTCCAATACGAACCAAAAAGTCACGGAATGGAAAGATGGAACTGGTTAACTATGAGCCAAGAGAAGACTTGTGTAAAGCGGCTTGTACGCTTGGTGAAAAATTAAAAGTTCCTGCTTATGTCTTTGTAAAGGATGCTTTAATAAGAAAATATGGAGAAGAATTTTACCAGGCGTTATCTGCGACTGCTAAACACCAAAAACTAATGAAAGCCTGATTCAAGATCTATTGCATGAAAAGATTACTTATTATTTTTCTCCTGGCACAGATTTGTTTCCAATTCTTCCAGGGATGCACTGTTAACAAAACCAGGATTGACAACAGCCTTAAAAAGTATTTTGATTCTTCTAATGTTGATGGATCTTTTTCATTATTAACCAATTCAACAGGTATCATCACCATTTACAATAAGGATCTCTACCTGAAAAGATTTTTGCCTGCATCTACCTTTAAGATTGTAAACTCGCTAATCGGACTTGAAACCGGTAAAATAACAGATGAAAAAATGGTGATCCCGTGGGATCATGTCATCCGTTCAAATCCAGACTGGAACAGGGACCTGGATATGGAACAGGCATTTAAAGTATCAGCAGTTAATTATTACCAGGAAGTGGCAAGAAGGATTGGTCGTGATATGATGAAACACTGGATCGATACATTGCACTATGGAAACATGAACATAAGCGGGCCGATAGATTCTTTTTGGCTGAATAATACCTTAAAGATATCGCCGGATGAACAGCTCGGGCTTGTAAAGAAATTATATTTTGATAAACTTCCTTTTCAGAAAGGTGTGCAGCAAACCGTGCGCGATATCATGCTAGGTGAAAATAATACTCTTTACAAATTGAGTTATAAAACAGGCTGGGGCTTTGATGAAGAGCAGCAAGCTATCGGCTGGCTCGTTGGCTGGATAGAGGAAAACAGGCACGTTTACTTTTTTGTAACCCTTGTAAGGAGCCCTGACAGGCATATAGATATGCAAACAGTCCGTATGAAGATCACAAAAGGAATTCTTAATCAGCTGGGATTTTTAAAGGGTGAAATGTAAATGAACCATGGTTCAATTCACGAATCTCCCTCAATAAACTGTTAAAGCCTTAAGCAAAAGTATTTTGGATTATTATTTGCCTTCATGCATTGATTAACTTGCAGTTCACATGTTCGAGTTCAGGCACATAGAATATTTATACTCCCTTGCAGGGGTCCCTCTTTTTATGCTGCTGTTTTTAATTCTACTAAAATGGAAGAAAAAAGCAACCTTAAAAATTGGTGATCCTTCATTGGTAAAACAACTTATGGAAGGATACTCCCCCAGTTTGTTTACAACAAAATTTATAATGATTACCCTTGCATTTGCATTGTGCGCTTTTGCCGCAGGTGATATTGTAAAGCCTGAAGGACAAGAAAAAATAAACCGGAATGGGATTGATGTTATGATTGCCCTTGATGTAAGCAAAAGCATGCTTGCACAAGACATTAAACCAGACAGGCTGGAACGGGCTAAACAAGTGATTAGCAAGATTATTGACAGATTAAATAATGACCGGATAGGTCTCGTAATTTTTGCAGGGAAAGCATACCTCCAAATGCCAATGACCACTGATCATTCCGCAGCAAAGATGTATTTGTCAGCAACAAGCCCAGATGATGTACCAACGCAGGGGACGGTTATCAGTGAAGCATTGAAAATGAGCTATGCAGCATTCAATACAAAAGAAAAAAAGTATCGCTCCATCATCCTGATAACAGATGGTGAGGATCATGATGAAGATGCAATAAAGGTAACAAAACAGCTGGCAGAAGAAGGAGTAATGGTAAACACAATAGGGATCGGATCACCAGGAGGAGCACCTATCATGGACAAAGAAACAAACGATTATAAAAAAGATGAGAATGGCAATACCGTTATTACAAAATTGAATGAAGAAGAGCTTAAGGATATTGCATCCAAAGGAAATGGCTTATACCAATTATATACCAATACTGATCAGGTTGCCGGTAATATTCAAAATAAACTTTCGTCTTTAGGTGAAACCACTTTAGTTGATTCGACCTTTGCAAATTATAAAACTTACTTTATCTATTTCCTTTTAGCAGCATTACTTATGCTTATAATAGAATTATTCATTTCAGAAAAGAGAAATACGGTTTTAAAGAAAGTTGCGGCATCCTTGATATTTATCTCTAGTTCAAATTCTACATTTGCGCAGGATGTGAATAAAGGTATCCGGAATGGTAATGAGGCTTATAATAAACAACAATACCAACAGGCAGCATCAATTTATGGGACAGTATTAACCAAAGATCCGGACAATAGTACTGCAGCGTTTAATCTTGGAAATACTTACTACAGAACTAACAAACCTGATGATGCTATCAATGTATACGACAAGGCGATAGAGCATTCCAGTGATAATTCAGTCAAAGCAAGGGCTTATTATAACAAAGGGGTCGCATTGCAAAAGCAGAATAAATTGCCCGATTGCATTGAAGCTTATAAAAATGGCTTGAAACTCACACCACAGGATGAGGAAGCAAGACAAAACCTGGAGAGAGCACTAATGATAATGAAGCAACAACAGAAAAAGGATCAGCAGGATCAGAAACAAAAAAAACAACAGGACCAAAAACAGGATCAACAAAAAAAAGATCAACAAAAGCAAAAGGATCAGCAACAGGAAGAACCAAAACCACAACCATCCAAAATCTCCAAACAGGATGCTGAAGAAAAATTAAAATCATTGCTTGATCATGAAAAAGATCTTCAGGATAAATTACATAAGGTAAGAGCGAGTGGAGTAGATAAGCCAAAGAAAGACTGGTAATGATTTATACTTTGCAGTAATATAAATTTCAATTACTGATTGACCAACTTAACCCTATAAATAAATGCAGCTATACACCCCATCATTAACTGAGTATAAACGACTCGCTACTAAAGAAGTAAAAGTTGGCGATCTGTTGTTAGGAAATTTTCATCCCATCCGGGTGCAAACTATGACGACAACTAATACAATGGATACAATGGCTTCAGTTGCACAAACTATTCGTTGCATTGAAGCTGGTTCAGAACTCGTTCGCATAACTGCCCCTTCCAAAAATGAAGCGGAGAACCTCCTCAATATAAAAAATGAATTACGCAAACGTGGCTATAATACTCCTTTGGTTGCCGACATTCATTTTACACCCAATGCAGCAGAGATTGCCGCTAGAATCGTTGAAAAGGTTCGTATAAATCCCGGCAATTACGTTGATAAAAAGAAATTCGAACAAATAGAATATACGAATGCCCAGTACCTTGAAGAAATCGAGCGCATACGTGATAGATTCACCCCATTAATAAAGATCTGCAAAGAATATGGAACTGCGATGCGTATTGGTACAAACCATGGCTCTTTAAGCGATAGAATAATGAGCCGCTATGGCGACAACGCCATTGGAATGGTAGAAAGTGCAATGGAGTTTTTGCGAATTGCTGAAAGTGAGAACTATTACAATATTGTACTCAGCATGAAGAGCAGTAATCCACAAGTAATGGTTCAGGCTTATCGCCTTCTAATCAGCCACATGGAAACAGAATTAGGGCATTGCTACCCGCTTCACCTTGGTGTTACTGAAGCAGGTGATGGGGAAGATGGTAGAATAAAATCTGCCATTGGTATTGGTACCCTCCTTGAGGACGGGATTGGCGACACTATCCGGGTTTCTTTAACGGAAGATCCTGAAATGGAAATCCCTGTCTGCAAAAATATATTGAATAGATATGACCAGCTCAGGGTAGAATCTATTAATAAAAAGTCCATAGTTCCTGAAACGGATGGCAAATTTCTTTCCCCATTTGAATACAGAAGAAGGGACACTTTTCCAGTAGAGAATATAGGCGGAAAATACGTACCGGTGGTAGTTTCCGATTTTCATAAAAGCGGCAATATCTCTCGTGAAAACCTGGAGGCGGTTGGATATAAGTATGAGCACGGTACTAATAAATGGAGCATTGGTGACCAGGCAGCAGATTACATATTTACGAATTCGCCAATATCATTCGCTTTACCTGGCACATTAAAAGTGATCAGCAACTATAATTCATGGCTTACTGCCCCTGATAAAAATAAATATTTTCCCATATTCGATGAATCAAAATATCTTGACGAGCGTAATCAGCGATCTCTTACACAAAATTTTGTAATGATAGATTGCTATTCCGAAAATTATCCTGCCATAGACAATATAAAACTATTTGAAAGGCTAAAGAACGATCATGCGGCCATAATTTGTCTTAGCACAAATAACAAAAATTCTGTACAAAGCATTAGGCGGAAGTTTATTGAGCTAATGGAAAGTGATATTAAGAATCCTGTTGTGCTCATCTCGGAAAGTAAATGTAAAGGAATGGATAACAATCTTATACAATATTCTGTTGAAGCTGGAGCGCTACTTCTGGATGGCTTTGGTGATGGCGTTTGCTTTGGATACCAATATGCAGATAATAAAGTTAACTCCGATGCTAAGGTAATAAATTCTATATCGTTTGGCATTTTACAAGCTACCCGCACCAGGATATCAAAAACAGAATACATAAGCTGCCCAAGTTGTGGAAGAACCTTATTTGACCTCCAGGAGACTACAGCAAAGATCCGTGCAGTCACCAATCATTTAAAGGGTGTGAAGATCGCGATCATGGGATGCATTGTGAATGGGCCTGGAGAAATGGCGGATGCTGATTTTGGATATGTCGGCAGCGGACCGGGAAAAGTAACTTTATATAAAGGAAAGGAAGTTATTAAACGATCCGTGCCACAAGAAATTGCAGTTGATGAATTGATTGTCCTTCTTAAGGAAAATGATGCATGGGTTGAACAATTAGAAAGGAATTATTAAATGAATTCATGAGAAATGGTTAAACTAATCTGTTTATCCATAATAGGCTTTTGAATTTTCATATAATTTATTAGTAATGAGCGTTTAAAATTATCCGTTAATTAATATACCATGCAAACAGATTTTTTAGTGATCGGGTCCGGAATTGCCGGTCTTACTTATGCGTTGAAAACCGCTGAAGCATGCCCTGATAAAATAATTACAGTGCTTACCAAGACCACCAGTGATGAAACGAATACAAAATATGCGCAGGGCGGCGTAGCAGGAGTTATGAATATGGACAAGGACAGTTTTGAAAAGCACATTGAAGATACCCTCATTGCCGGAGACGGATTATGTAATCGCCATATCGTTGAGATTGTAGTAAAAGAAGGGGTGCAAAGAATTAAAGAGATCATTGAATGGGGAGCACAATTCGATAAAAATAATTTAGGCGATTACGCATTAGGAAAAGAAGGAGGGCATAGTGAATTCAGAATTCTTCACCATAAGGATGTCACAGGTAAAGAAATGGAGAGAACGCTTTTAGCTGCGATAAAAAACAAATCCAATATTCATCTCATCAATCATTGTTTTGTGGTGGACATTATTACCCAGCATCACCTGGGTTACCTGGTAACCAAAGGAACTCCGGATATTGAATGCTATGGTGTGTATGTACTTAATCTTGAAAATAATAAAATTGAGAAAATACTTTCTAAAATAACGTTATTGGCCACCGGGGGAAATGGCCAGGCCTATAGGACCACCACCAATCCCGCAATTGCCACTGGTGATGGGGTTGCTATGATGTACCGGGCAAAGGGCAGGATTGAAAATATGGAATTTATACAATTTCATCCCTCAGCATTATATGAACCGGGTGTAGCAGGACAGGCATTCCTTATAACAGAAGCTGTAAGGGGAGATGGAGCAATTCTCCGCAACAACAAAGGAGTTGCATTCATGGAGAATTATGATGCCAGGAAAGATCTTGCTCCTCGCGATATTGTGGCCCGTGCAATAGATAATGAGATGAAGGTAAATGGAACTGAATATGTATACCTTGATTGCCGTGATATGAATATTGAAAAATTTATTAACCATTTTCCAAATATTTATGAGAAGTGTAAATCCTTGGGCATTGATGTTTCAAAACAAATGATACCAGTGGCTCCTGCAGCTCATTATAGTTGCGGTGGAATAAAAACAGATGAATGGGGCAGAACAACCATCAATAATTTATATGCCTGCGGCGAATGTGCGAGCACTGGCTTGCATGGTGCTAACCGGCTTGCAAGTAATTCATTGCTTGAAGCCATGGTTTTTGCCCACCGGTGTTATCTTGATGGGGCAGCAAAAATCAATTTGATTGAATTCAATGAATCGATTCCGAACTGGAACGCTGCTGGTACTACGGAACCAAAGGAGATGATCCTTATAACGCAAAGTCTTAAAGAGATCCAATTATTAATGAGTGATTATGTTGGAATTGTTCGTACTAATGTTCGTCTCCAAAGAGCCATGAAACGGCTTGACCTACTACATGAAGAAACTGAGTCCTTATATCAAACTACTAAAGTATCACCTCAGCTTTGTGAGGTAAGAAACCTGATTACGGTCGGATACTTAATTGTAAAGGGAGCTCAATTAAGGCATGAAAGTCGGGGGTTGCATTTCAATACCGATTACCCTTTTAAAAGCGACAGACTACAGAATATTGTATTGTAAGATCCAAAAAATGAATTTATAACCACAAAGAACCACAAAGCCTGCCTCGCCAGAAAGGCATTATTATAAAGAACACCAGGTGTGCGAATGCTTTTCTTTGAGTTCTTTGCGTTGTATTTTCTTTGTGTACTTTGTGGTTAAACCATTTTCAGTTCAAAACACTCGCATCTTTGATAATTTCTATTGAAGGCTCATCTTTAATCTTCTCCCATCCGCCTAAAACATTTCTCAGATTGTGAATGCCCTGGCGTTTCAATAAAGATGTCGCAATTACGCTCCTGTAACCACCAGCACAATGAACATATAAATTTTGATTGTCCTCGAAATTTGCAATTTGAGCAATATCGGTCATTTCAGAAAGCGGCAAGTTCACTGCATTTACCACATGACCATCTGCAAACTCAGGCTCTCTTCTAACATCTAAAACAACAGAATTAGGATCATGTAATATATCCATTGCCATTTCATCTGCTTCTATATCAATGATCATATCTATCTCTTCCCCTGCATTTTTCCATCCCTTAAATCCCACATCCAAATAACCTGCTACTTTATCAAAACCAACCCTTGCAAGCCGAATAATGGTTTCTTCCTCCATACCTGGATCAGTAACTAATAAGATCGGTTGATTAAATGATAGCAGGCTTCCGGCCCATTCAGCAATCCTGCCTTCAAGACCAATAAAAATAGAGCCTGGAATAAATCCCTGAGTAAAATCCGATGCTTTCCTGGTATCAAGGATGATATAATCCTCATTGATCTTATTTTTAAATTCTTCGATTGCAATAGGAGTTAGTCCTTTTGTTTTTATCTCACTTAAACTACTATATCCTTCTTTATTTATCCTCGCATTAATAGGAAAATACAACGGTGCAGCAAGTAGGCCTGAAGTAACGGCCTTAATAAACTCTTCCCTGGATTGTGGTTGTAAGGCATAATTGGTTTTCTTTTCCTCCCCAATAGTACTTTGAGTTTCGGGACCTAAATTCTTGCCGCAACTACTACCAGGGCCATGGGCAGGATAGACAATTACGTTATCAGGTAGCGTTAGTATTTTATTTTCCAGTGTATCATACATAATCGACGCCAGTTCTTCACTTGTTAAACCGCCACTGCTCAAATCAGGCCGTCCAACATCACCAACAAATAATGTATCCCCAGTAAAAATACAAGTTGGAATTCCTTGCTCGTCTTTTAATAAATAGCATGTTGATTCAAGGGTATGCCCAGGAGTGTGAAGAACTTCAATAGTGTGTTTGCCGACTTTGAAAGATTCATGATCTTTCGCAACATATACCGGGAAATTTGTTTCAGTTCCAGGACCGTAAACAATTGGTGCATTTGTCTGCTTTTTAAGATCTAAATGACCACTCACAAAATCAGCATGAAAATGTGTTTCAAAAATATATTTAATAGTAGCTTTTCTCTCTTTCGCCAACTCAATATAACTATCAATATCTCTCAATGGATCAATGACTGCAGCCTCACCATCACTCTCTATGAAATAAGCTGCTTCGCTCAAACATCCAGTGTAAATTTGTTTAACATACATATAAATAAATAAATAATTTCTTAATTAATATATAGAAAGGGCACTTTTGCCTTCTTTTCGGTAAAGGTAGGCACAATAATAAAAAGGGATGCATTTCTGCATCCATTTAGCAAATGTTTTAATTTACCCGACAATGTCTTTTACAAAACCATCTATAGCCTGGATCCTCGTTGTGTTAATTGTATAATAAATAAATTTACCTTCTCTTTGTGTTGTTACAATTCCTGACTTGCGAAGTATAGCAAGATGCTGAGAAGCAACAGATTGTTCGAGACGAAGCTTTACGTAAATTTCTGTGACTGTAAGCTTCTTTTGCTCTGCTATGATCCTAATTATTTGTTGCCGAAGTTTGTGATTTAATGCCCTTAAAACAAGAGAAGCTTTTTTAATATTATAATAATCAATTTGGAGAGGATTATCAATTTCTCTCTCTTCTCCCCGATTCTGTAGTTGCCGGTTTGACTCCGTAAACGACATAAAAAAATAATTTTTTTTTACAGCCTTGTGAATAAAATAAATGACCATATCAAAGATACATATTGAATATTCAATATTTTACTTATATTTTACTTATCGGCTATGTTTTAGGGCTGGAATTAATAGTAAAAAATTCTTTTATATATAACGGTTGATTATCAGTAGTATTAGAAAATTCTTTTTTGTTAAATTTTTCAAAAGAGATTACGGCCATTGTTTGGGGGTTCATTTGAATATTTTTGAACATTGCTGAACCATGTTTTTGAAGCATTGTAAATTTCAATGCTCCATTTCCAAAGAAAATAATTTTCCCTTTTTTTAATTCCTCCCCGAAAGTTTGCTCATCAAGAATTATTGAACATGGCGGCATCAATTCATTTAGTTTTTTGTCATAGAGAGCAGTATAAACTTCCATACGCCTGGCATCTATCATAGGACAATACATTACCTCTTCATAATCTTCAAGTATTGCATTCGTTGCCATTAATTCTAATGTACCAATGGTGATCATTGGTATATTCAAAGCGTAACATAAACCTTTTGCTGCAGCCATGCCAACTCTTAATCCTGTATACGATCCAGGCCCCGCTGTTAAAGCTATTGCATCCAGGTGTTTGGGATGTATACTATACTTTTTTAATAAATCCCTGATCGCAAGATGAAGAATTGAAGCATGACCCTTTGGCTCATTATTAATAATAAAATCTAATATTTTACCACCCTCACTAAGAGAAATGATTGCTTGTTCAAGAGCTGTATCTATATTCAATATAATTGGGATCATATCACTTTCATATTGAGGTTTGTAATTCCTGCTGAAGAGCAGGAGCAAGCTTATACAGTGTGTTTTCCATTGACAATTCAATTAATAGTGAAGTGATGTTATCTAACCCAATCTTTGAAGCCCATTCAAAAGGGCCATAAGGATAATTTGTTCCAAGTTTCATGGCAGTATCGATCTCCTCCTTTGTACTTACATTTTCTCCAAATGCAAAATAAGCCTCATTGATTATCATTGCCACTATCCGTGCCGCTACCATTCCAGGCTTATCTGCTACGATGGTAAATTTCCAACCCAATGCGTCAAGTACTTTTTTAACAACTTGCTCGTCCCCCACAACTTCCCAATTATCTCTTTGAAGAAAAGTAGGCCATGCATTGATCCTGATGAAGTTGTTGGCTAGTTGCAAGTCAGACAATGTTTTGTTGACTGAATGAATAATAACCGGAATTGGAGGCAATTGCTTTAGATCGCTTACTGTATATTGATCAGTAAGTATAAGGAAGGCTTCAGCGATTTCATAATCAAGCATTTGTCGAAATTTCTCTACAACAGTGTATTCTACCAGGCTTTTCTTCTTCTGCAACTCATCTTTTCCACTCTCATTGGTGAATACAATTATCCCCATAACAAATTTTACGTAAAAATAGGTTTGTTAGTTGAAGGAAAGTTTCGCAATTTTATTCTGCATCCAACTTAACAGCTCATGGAAAAAACGATTATTAATACCCCGAATGCTCCTGCTCCTATCGGTCCATATAACCAGGGAATCCGGGCAGGAAACCTATTATTTATTTCAGGGCAGGTAGCTTTAAAGCCGGGTAGCGGGGATCTTGCAAATAATGATATAATCGAGGAGACACACCAGGTAATGCAAAATCTAAAATCTATTTTATCAGAAGCGGGAATGACTTTCAACAATGTAGTTAAAACAACCATATTTCTGAGCGATATGGATCTTTTTGGACAGGTAAATGAAATCTATGGAAAATATTTCGAAGCAGATTTTCCGGCCAGGGAAACTGTAGCAGTGAAAGGTTTACCCAAAAATGTGAATATTGAGATTAGTATGATAGCTGCAGAATGATTAAAAAAAACAATTTGCACCCCCTCGTTATTATAAC
>JADGPY010000165.1 GCA_017882205.1 Chitinophagaceae bacterium | reverse complement strand
TAGTTTTAATTTTGATTCTTCTTACCCTGGCAATGTGGGCATTGGGCAAAAATTTTTTCCGGCTGATCTACGCATCCCCGGTAAGTTTTGATTCTTTGCATGTGGAGAAAATCAGCTTTAAAGAATCGCTTTCGCAATTTATTTTGTTGGGATTGGTTTTTTATCTCGGATTTAATCCTCCTCAGCAAATGGTGGATTTAATTAATGAAGCTATAAAAAATTTACCGCATTGATATGAAGTATGCAATTCTAAAAAATAATCAAACTATTCCGTTAGCATTTATTCCGGAATTGGACTATAATTCATTCAGGGAGACCATTGTTTTGTCCCTGATGAAATAATCACAAAATCATTGCGTAAATTATTTTGGGTTTCCCCAAAAAAGTAAAATCAAACTTATTTGCTGCATTGCCAATGATGAACTAAACTCAATAAATATCTTATCTTCTGTAGTGGATGCAAAACAGCCATTACCCTCATTTTCAAAACACAACCTTGTATTTGAAAAATTTGAACGGGAGATTCATGAAAATTTTGGCATAGCTTATACTGACCATCCCTGGCTAAAACCTGTTCGCTATCCTTTTAACCGGGTTGATAAAAATAGTGCTGTTGCTGATTACCCATTTTTTGCAATTGAAAGTGAAGAATTGCATGAGGTTGGCGTAGGCCCGATACATGCCGGTATCATTGAACCGGGGCATTTTCGATTCATTTGTAATGGAGAGCAGATTCTTCATCTTGAAATACAATTGGGTTACCAGCACAGAGGTATAGAACAATTATTCCTTGAAAAGAAAAAATTATTTCAACGGATTACATTGACAGAAAACATTGCCGGTGATTCGGTGGCCGGGCATACGGTTGCTTTTGTAAATCTGTGGGAAAGTTTATGTAAGTATCAACCAGGTGGGGATTTGCAGTTAGCCCGTACACTTGCGCTGGAATTAGAGAGGATAGCCATGCACACCGGCGATTTAAGTGGCATGTGTACAGATATAGCTTACCAATTAGGCAGCGCAGTATTTGGAAGATTAAGAACCCCTGTGATTAATTACCTTCAATCATGGTGCGGCAACAGGCTGTCAAAGGGTTTAATCCGTGCCGGGAAAACCAATTTTCCATTTACAGGTGCATTAGCCGATGAATTAAATAAGATGTTTGATGCGTATGAAAAGGACTTTGAAGGGATTTCTGAAGAATTATTTAGTTTACCCAGTGCATTAGCCCGTTTTGAAAAAACAGGTGTCATTACTACCGAACAAGCTGCAACTATTGGAACGGTTGGTATGTCTGCAAGAATGAGTGCTATTAGCAGGGATATTCGTTTTTCACATCCGCATGATCTTTATAAAGCATTAAATCATCAACCCGTTATTAAACATCACGGAGATGTATATTCGAGAGCGCAGATAAGAAAACAAGAAATCAACCAGTCCATTGGTTATATCAGGCAATTGATACAAAACCTTCCAGAGAATGAGCACAAGGATAGTTTATTAGTCCCATCAGCCAATTCATTTACTATTTCCATGGTAGAAGGATGGAGAGGAGAAATTTGCCATTGCGCCATTACAGATGATAGTGGCGAATTGATTCTTTATAAAATAAAAGATCCATCTTTTCATAACTGGCTGGCAGTTGCCTTATCGGTTCGGAATAATGAAATATCTGATTTCCCGATATGTAACAAAAGTTTTGACCTGTCTTATTGCGGTCATGATTTATAAAAGATAAAGCTGTAAAAATGTTAGACAATCTTAAAATACTTCTACACCAGGGTAAGCAATACATTCCCGATGTTACAAAAGCAACCATACCCGGCATATTCAGGGGGAGACCGGTTATCAGTACAGAAAATGTTAATGAAAATGAGTTGATGGAACTATGCCCTACAAATGCCATCTCAACAAACCCAGTCAGTATTGACTTAGGAAAATGTACGTTTTGCGGAGAGTGTGCCATTGCTTTTCCAAACAAAATAAAATTTACAACCGACTATAAAATATCCACGAATGAACGCAATAATCTTATCATCAAAGAAGGACAAGATGAACCGATTGAACTTAATCCTGACTTAATTCGAAAGGAAATTCATAAATATTTCAGTGGTTCACTAAAGTTAAGGCAGGTATCGGCAGGCGGAGATAATAGTTGTGAGTTGGAACTAAATGCCTGTGGTAATGTAAACTTTGATATGGGTCGTTTTGGGATAGATTTTGTTGCCTCGCCCCGACATGCAGATGGTATAGTAATAACAGGACCCATCACAGAAAATATGGCGCAGCCACTGCAAATATGCTACGATGCCATACCCGATCCCAAAATTATTATCCTTACCGGAACCGATGCCATCAGCGGTGGAATATTTGAAGGAAGCCCAGCCTTAAACAGAAGTTTTTTATCTAAGTATAAAATTGATTTGTATGTACCCGGTAACCCTATTCATCCCCTGACATTTATCAATGGGGTGCTTGAGTTAATCAAAAAAAGAAAGTGAAACAAGGTAAGAACTATTTTAGCAGACGCCGGTTTTTAAAAACTACAGGTATTACAGTACTTGGAGTACCTTTTTTAACTCTTGCAGACTTTACCGAAAAAAAGATTTCCATTGTTTCAGACCCTCATGATTCGATAGCAGGTAGTGCTCCTTCTCAATGGGCTGTAAAGGAACTTCAGTCATCTCTTACATCGAAAGGCATAACAGTAGTTAGATTTGAAAGACTGACCCTGGCGAATGAAGAATTATGCATTGTTGTAGCAGGTACCTCTTCTTCTATTGCAAAGAAATTATTAAAAGAGGCAGGAACAACAATTCCGGCTGTAGATGAAGCTCTTGGGCTTATTCGCCTAAAATCTGAAGGCAAGCAACTGCTACTTGCTACCGCCAATGATGTGCAGGGTATCATTTACGCTGTGCTGGAATTGGCAGACAGGGTTAATTACTCTGTGCAACCTTTAACTTCTTTACATATTGAAAAACCCATTGTTGAAAAACCCGCTAATTCAATTCGTAGTCTTGCCAAACTGTTTGTAAGTGAAATTGAGGATAAGCCATGGTTTAATGACAGAGAGATGTGGCCGCATTACCTTACTATGTTAGCCACCCAACGTTACAATCGTTTTAATTTATTCCTGGGTTTAGGGTATGATTTTTTGAGAAATGTTACTGATGCCTATTTCCTTTTTGCATACCCATTCTTTATATCGGTTCCGGGATATGATGTAAAGGCAAAAGGGTTACCGGATTCTGAACGGGATAATAACCTTCAAATGCTACAATTTATAAGTGAACAGACTGTGGCCAGGGGAATGAAATTTCAACTGGGATTATGGATGCATGGTTATGAGTGGTTGAATAGTCCAAATCCAAATTACAGCATCACTGGGCTGACTTCAGAAAATCACGGTCCCTATTGCAGAGATGCTGTGCGTGCTCTATTACAGGCATGTCCTGCTATCAGCGGTGTCACATTCAGAATTCACGGAGAGAGTGGAGTAACTGAAGGCAGCTATCAATTTTGGCAGAGAGTATTTGAGGGAGTAAAAACTTGCGGCAGAAAGGTAGAAATTGATATGCATGCCAAAGGAATGGATCAAACTATGATGGACTCAGCAATAGCAACAGGATTGCCCATCACCATTTCTCCAAAATATTGGGCCGAACATATGGGAATGTCCTATCATCAGGCAGATATCAGGGCTCTTGAAATTCCTGATCCACAGAAGAAAACATCTGCTCTAATGAATTTAAGCGAGGGGTCACGAAGTTTTATGAGATATGGTTACGGAGATCTTTTAAAAGAAGATCGCACATATAAAGTGGTTCATCGCATTTGGCCGGGTACACAGCGAATTCTATTATGGGGTGATCCGGTAACTGCAGCAGCTCATTCACGGGCATCCGGTTTTTGCGGAATTACGGGTGTAGAATTTATGGAACCTTTGTCGTTTAAGGGACGTCGTGGAACAGGTATTACAGGTAGCCGTAACGGTTACTCAGATTCTACATTGGATCCAAAGTGGGATTGGGAGAAATATCTTTACACACTCAGGATTTTTGGCCGAATGTTTTATAATCCGGATTGTGACAGGGATGTGTGGAGCCGTTATTTGCGCAAACAATTTGGAGCCGCAGCAGAAGCGACAGAGTTAGCGCTGGCAAATGCTACACGTATTCTTCCTATTGTATTAACCGTGCATGACGCTTCAGCCGCGAACAACAACTACTGGCCCGAAATGTATACCAATCAGTCAATAGTTAATCCATCCGCGAATTATAATACCCAGCTTGACACCCCCTCACCAAAAGTATTTGGCAACGTCAGCCCTCTTGATCCACAACTGTTTCTTAGAATCAATGATTATGCAACTGAGCTATTAAAAGGCGAATGCAGTGGTAAGTACAACCCGATTGAATATGCACAATGGTTGGAGGACTATGCCAATGATGTCACCAAATATTTAAAACAGGCGGAGGCTACAACAACCAGGAAGAATAATCCGGAGTTTAGGAGAATGCATATTGATGTTTCTATGCAAGCTGGTTTAGGCCTTTTTTTCGCAGCCAAATTTCGTGCTGCTGTGCTTTATGAAATTTTTGTACAATCTCATGATCAAATTGCATTAGAAGAAGCACTTAAGGCTTACCGTTATGCCAGGAGTTGTTGGGCTGATGCCGCAAATATTGCGAAAGGCATATATAGGCCCGATATTACAGTTGGAGAGAGGGCTTTCCAAAGAGGCCACTGGCTCGATCGGTTACCCGCAATTGATGAGGATATAGCAGATATGGCAAAAAAGCAGGAGGATGTTAAAGGTGAAAGTGCCGTGCAAAAAGAAGTGGTTCGATCAGCTATACGTGAAGCCTTAGGACATCCGCACAGGGTTATCCCATCTGCATACCATAAGTTACCAGCTCAATTCAACCGCACACAACAAATGGATATTGAAATCTCATTTGATAAAATGCCAAAGTCGGTAAGTTTATTTTATCGTCATGTAAACCAGGCCGAACGTTTTAAAAATGTGGAGATGCAATTAGCGGGTAAAAGTTACAAGGCAAATATCCCTGCCGATTATACAAACTCGCCATACCCCATACAATATTATTTTATACTAAGAGATGGACCTACATCAGCGTCTTTGTATCCGGGCTTTGATCAGTCCCTGGCTAATCAGCCTTACTTCGTTGTGCGACAGGGTTAGAATGCTATTGAGCAGCTACCAATTTATACACCTTACCAGTAGCTCCTGATGGTCCCTGCACCCCGGTTACAGTGATATACAACTCACCGGAAAGATCTTGCCCAAATCCTTTAAGGTAATAGCCCAAATTAGCTGAAAAATCTCTAGGCTTCAAATCATCAAAGGACAGTGCGCCTGAACCAGCAGAGCTGGCAACATATAATTCCCCGGTAGCGCCTGCGGCTCCGGCACCTCCCTGGGAAAAACTTCCAAAGATATAATGGCCTTGCCATTGAGGAAAAGTAGTTCCTCTATAAACATTACCACCAACAATAACAGTTATAGTCCCCATTCCGTCAGGATTAGCTTTATTCTTCATTGCAATAATAGGGTCGACCAATGGGTTGCCTGCCGAATCAACAGTAGGGCAAGCAGGACGAACTATTAGATCACTGTCTGTACTAAAACATAGGGGACCTTCTTTTACATTCCAACCATAGTTACCACCTTTGGTTACAAGATCAATTTCTTCATAAAGAGATTGTCCGGCATCGCCAAGATAGAGCCCATGGGTTCCACCCATGTCGAAAGAAAACCGGTATGGGTTTCTGAACCCAAAAGCATAGATCTCTTTTTTTGCATACGTTGAGGTTACAAATGGATTATCAGGCGGGATGCTATAAGGAGTCCCGCTATTCACATCTATTCTCAATACTTTACCCATAAGGTTTGCCCAAATATTTTGTGCATTACCTCCCGCATTGGTTGTGTACCAGTCTGGGATATGCCCTGGCCCATTATCATCTTTATTTCCACCATCACCAATAGAAATATAGAGGTAGCCATCAGGCCCAAAGGCAACAGTACCTCCATTGTGATTAGCCTGTGGATGATCAGCTTCAAGAATTACCCTTTCAGAAGTCATGTCTGCAAGATTGGGATCTGTAGTTGAAACTTTGAATTCTGAGATTCGGGTTAAACTGCTCCAGTTCACACCAGGCGCTGGCCCTCCGGCATGAGGAGGTGCTGTATAAAACACGTAGAACTTACCATTGGTTTTAAAGCTGGGATGGAAAGCGAGGCTAAGCAAACCTCTCTCATCATATGCCGGATTTAATATAGCCAGCTTTCCGGAAAGGTCCATAAATGGTGTGGAAACCACCATACCAGCAGGGGATACGATCCATATCTTCCCAACCTGGTCAATAATAAACAATCTATTTGTGCCATCAGGTGATTCAACGACTGATAAAGGAGATACAAGATTGTCAGCGACCAGCTTCAGGTTTGATTGGACATTGGCCGGCTGATCATTATTTTTTTTACATCCTATATAAGATAGAATAAAACACACCAGTAAAACGATTAGTAACAACCAGTTTTTATTTTTTGTATAACTGGCATGGTCGGCTTCTACAATTGGCTTCATAAATTAACAATTTAAGAGATGATTAATTGCAGCCAATTTTGGAAGAACAATAGCTTCTTGGAAAAGTAAGAGGTTAGCGTTCGGATAATAATACGGGAAAAGCGGGCCAAAGTTGTCCGAAGCTTAGAAATAATAATGGAATTAGAAAATTAGTTTAATATATCTGGTCATATGCCGCCTGAAGAACATTAATATCAAGCTTCTTCATCTTAAGCATGGCCTCCATAACTCTTTTTGATTTCTCAGGATCCGGGTCACTCATTAGATCCCCCATCGCAACAGGAACAATCTGCCACGACAAACCGAATTTATCTTCAAGCCATCCACATTGCACTTCTTTTCCGCCTTCAGTTAGTTTTTCCCAGTACTCATCTACCTCTTCCTGTGTTTCGCAATTCACCAATAATGAGATAGCCGGAGTAAAACTAAAGTGTGGGCCTCCATTTAATGCCATGAATTTCTGTCCATCCAATTCGAATGAAGCCACCATAAGAGATCCTTTGGGTCCGGGACCTGCATCTCCATAGCGGCTTACCCTCAAAATCTTAGAGTTTTTAAAAACAGAGATATAAAAATTTACTGCTTCTTCAGCTTTGTCATTGAACCAGAGAAACGTGGTGATTTTTTGCATATAGATTTTTATTAATCGGTGTTAAAGAAAACAAATATACTTTCAGAAATTTAAATTGGAAAGGTGTGAATGCGACATTAATTGGGTAGAATGCGCGACCTGTTTCAGTAACAACTCGACAAAAGCCTTCTGTGTATTTGAATTAAACGCAATTGATAAACGCTAAGTTTCTAACTTTAGCAACAAATTCAAAGTGAATATAAATGACCAATATAGCAGATTTACATATTCCACTGGAAATATTGCCACTATTTGACTTTACTCTTAATGACTATTCAAAAGAAACTTTAATTCGTTTATTAAGTGAACCACTTTCTTCCCATGAAGAAATTTTATTGCGACAGGATATCCTGAAAGGCTTTATTGCTAATCTTGCCATTTTTGAAAATTATTCTTACTCCCGGGTTGACTTAATTGAAGTTTACACTTTTCTTACGAACTATAAGGATTTAGATGCTTCAATAGGAAGCTTTAGGATAAGGCTATTATTATCAGAGAAGGAGCGTCATAAAACCAGGAGCAAGTATATTCAATTGGTATTGCTGCTTC
>JADGPY010000164.1 GCA_017882205.1 Chitinophagaceae bacterium | reverse complement strand
CTACTGGTGATCACTTTATCACCAGGTTTCAGACCCTGAAGCACTTCATAATTATCAGGATTTTGACGGCCTAATTGAATGTCCACCTTATAAGCTGTTTTACCATCACTGCTTAGTTTATAAATCCAATTGCCTCCGGTTTTTTGAAAAAAACCGCCTTTAGGAACGAGGATGGCGGTGGTTTCATCACTTAAGGCAAGAGGTATTTGTAACGTTTGCCCTCTTCTAATTCCCGGAGGCACACTATCGGTGAATTCCATATCTACCTGAAATCTGCTATTCGTTACCTGGGTATATACTTTTTTGATCTTTAATTTATAAGTTTTACCATCGAGAGTAACTTCTCCTCCCAAGCCTACGAAGATCCTGTTTATATAGTGTTCGTCAGGATCAACCCGCACTTTAAAACCACTTAATACATCGATCTGGCCAAGTCGCTCGCCTTTATTTTTTGACTGACCTATTTCAGCATCGAGGGAAGTTAATTGGCCGTCTACCGGCGCACAAACAATGAGGTCTCCAACTTTTTGTTTCATTAATGCGAGTGCGTTTTGCATGCGGGCATAAGATTGTACAGCCTGGCTTACCTGTTGCTTTCCTGAAGCGAGCTGTTTGCCCAGGGTTTCTTCAGTAAGTTTTTTTCTTTTGAGCTGATAATTGTAGGCGTTTTCCGCGGCTTTAAACTCCTGTGAGCCAATTGCTTTTTCATCATACAATTGCTTATCAAGCTTATACACTCTTTCCGATTCAGTTAATGCATTATCAACATCGGCCATCTGGTTAAGCTGCTGAATAGTGGTTTGCTCTGAAGTATTGCGGGTATTCTGCATTTGTGTGAGCACATTAAATACAGCGGTTTCCTGGTTAGATAAACTTAATTCAAGATCGGTATTTGCCAATTTTAATATTGGCTGTCCTTTTTTCATAAAGGCGCCGTCCTCAACATATTTAGCCTCTACCCTTCCTCCCTCAACAGCATCCAGGTAGATGGTGGTTATGGGTAATACAGTACCGTTTACGGGGATAAATTCCTGGAATGCTCCCTTTTTAATTTCACTTATGGTTAATCTTTCAGTTTCTACATTCAAACGGCTTTTGCCTGTAGTCATTAAATAACTTGCGGTTGCCAGAGCCAGGATGCCCAACACTGCTGCAATAGTCAGTATTCTTTTTCTTCCCCATTTCTTTTTTTTAATAACTCTGTCCACTTATGGTATTTTTATTTAGAATTCCCTTTATTGACCAAATTAACTGATAAGAATATGCCAGAAATCTTACTCATTGATTTCCAAATATTTAGAATAGTTTTCAATGTACGTCACTGTTCGTAAGCAGTACAAGAGTGTCCGGTTTTGATACAATAGCGAGCACAGTCGCAATTATTAAATAATTCAGTTTCATGGATTTAGATTTATGGTATAATATTGAGGCATGTTACCCAAAGGGTGAAGACCTGGATTAAAAATTATAACGTGACTTTAAAAAATGCATCCATCCTGGTTATTGATGATGATACTGATGTATTAACAGCTGTAAGGCTATTGCTAAAGACTGAGGCAAAAGAAGTTCTTACGGAAAAGAATCCTGAAAATATTCGGTCCATCCTCGCCAGGCAGTCTTTTGATCTAATACTGCTTGATATGAATTTCAGCAGTTCCATAAATACAGGCAATGAGGGCATATACTGGCTGAATAAAATAAAAGAATTTAAATCCAATGCAGCTATAGTTATGATCACTGCCTATGGAGATATAGATCTGGCCGTAAGATCATTGAAGGAAGGGGCAGCGGATTTTGTTGTAAAGCCATGGCATAATGAGAAACTTATTGCCTGCCTGAAAGATTCATTGAACAAAGCAAATGGTGGTAAGGTAAAAACACGCAAACCTGGTAGTGGTGCTATCTTAGAAAGGGATTTATTGGGAGAATCAGATGTAATGCAGGACATTTTTTACAAGATAGAAAAAATCGCACCTACAGAAGCCAACATACTAATACTTGGAGAAAATGGTACAGGAAAAGACCTAATAGCAAAAGCAATTCATCATCAGTCACTGCGTGCTGAAAAAGAATTTGTAAAGGTTGATGTTGGTGCATTAACCGAAAGCTTATTTGAGAGTGAACTATTTGGCCATAAAAAAGGTGCGTTCACTGATGCCCGTGAGGACAGGATAGGTCGTTTCCAGGCTGCTAATGGGGGAACTCTTTTCCTGGATGAAATTGGGAATATCTCACTGCACCAGCAGGCAAGGTTACTGAGTATTTTACAGAATCGGATGGTAACTCGTCTTGGTGATAACCAACCCATACCGATCGATATCAGGCTTGTGTGTGCTACTAATATTCCACTCACAGAATTGGCAAACGAGTCGCGTTTCAGGAAAGATCTTATTTATCGCATCAATACCGTTGAGATCATTGTTCCACCACTACGAAGAAGAGGAGATGATATCATTCTACTTGCGAAGCATTTTATTAATTTTTATGCAAATAAATATTTAAAACCTGCACTGCAGCTAGATACCGGTGCAATGGATAAACTGCTACATTATTCTTTCCCAGGTAATGTAAGAGAACTTCAGTACACTATCGAACGTGCAGTGATCATGTCTGAAGGGGATGTGTTAAAAGCAAATGATATCATTTTCTCACCCATAGAATCCTCGAAAGTGTTTGACGAACAACCATTAGATTTAAACCTTAGTGCAGTCGAAAAAAAAACTATTTT
>JADGPY010000163.1 GCA_017882205.1 Chitinophagaceae bacterium | reverse complement strand
TTTATTCAAACGAAGGTCATAGTTGCTGACAAGGCAAGTAAGGAAGATATGATCCAACAATTGATCGAACATTTTAGAGAACCAACAAACAAACTATGCAACAGTTGAAAAATGACCTCTTATTAAGAACGCTTAGAAAGGAAAAAGTTGAACGTCCTCCTGTTTGGATGATGAGACAGGCGGGAAGGTATCTCCCTGATTATATGAAGCTGAGGGCTAAATATGATTTTTTCACCCGGGTACAAACACCCGAACTTGCTGCAGAGATTACCTTACAACCTGTAGACCAGGTGGGGGTAGATGCAGCCATTATATTTTCGGACATACTTGTTGTCCCACAAGCCATGGGTCTTGAAGTATTGATGGAAGAAGGCAAGGGCCCTCATTTACCAGGCGTTATCAGAACAGAAACCGATATAGAAAAATTGATAACAGATGATGTTGAAGAAAATCTAAGCTATGTGATGAAGGCATTGAAAATTGCCAAACAAGGGTTAGAGAACAGGATACCTTTGATCGGCTTTGCAGGTGCACCATGGACGATCTTATGTTATATGGTAGAAGGAAAGGGCAGTAAAACATGGGATAAGGCAAAGCAGTTTTGCTTTCTTCAACCAGGATTAGCTCATCAGCTTTTACAAAAGATCACTGACGTCACAATACGTTATTTAAAGGCTCAGGTGAACGCTGGTGCAGATGTAGTTCAGGTATTTGATAGCTGGAGTGGTTGCCTTGGTCCTGCAGACTTTAAAGCATATGCGCAACCATACCTGCTGCAGATTGCAGATGCTTTAGCTCAACATGCACCGGTAATTTTATTCCCTAAAGGAAGTTGGTATGCATTAAAGGAACTAGCTCGTTCCAAAGCATCCGGCCTTGGAATAGACTGGTGTATAGAACCCCAGGTTGCAAGGGATCTGACTGGCAACGCCATAGCGTTGCAAGGGAATTTTGATCCTGCCAGGTTACTAACAAGCATTCCCGAAATTAAAAAATCAGTAAAGGAAATGATAGATGCATTTGGTGTTCAAAATTATATTGCAAACCTTGGACATGGAATTACACCAAATGTTCCGGTAGATCATGCACGTGCATTTGTTGATGCAGTGAAAGAGTATCAGCATAGAATTTAAACCGTTTTTCTCACGTAATAGTTAATTATATGACCATTAAAGAAAATTGAATAGAATATGTTCATGAGTAGCATTCAAAACTTGCCTGCCGGCAGGCAGGTTTAAATTTTAAAATTATATTATGTATCAGCAAAGAAGAAATAGGATCCTGAGACAATCTCCAGCGATCAGAAGCATGGTTGCCGAAACGGTGCTTACCCCAAATGATTTTATAGCTCCACTATTTATAGTAGAAGGTGAAAATGTAACCGAGGAGATTGCTTCCATGTCAGGCTATTTCCGGATGAGTATTGATAATACGGTTAAGGATGTGAAAGAATTATGGAGCATGGGAATAAAAAGTGTTCTGTTGTTTGGAAAGTGTAAAGATGAACTGAAGGATAATAAAGGAACTGAAGCATTGAACCCGGATGGGCTTATACAACGTGCCATACGCGCTATAAAAAATGCCCTACCGGAAATGGTTGTTATGACGGATGTGGCCCTTGATCCCTTCTCTACTTTTGGGCATGATGGCATTGTTGAAAATAATGAGATCGTTAATGATCCAACTGTTGAAGTGCTTGCTTTAATGAGTGTAAGCCATGCGCAGGCAGGCGCAGATATAGTAGCTCCCAGTGATATGATGGATGGCCGGATATTTGCGATTCGCCAGGCATTGGAACAAAGCGGGTTTACTAAAACAGGGATCATGAGTTATAGTGCGAAATATGCTTCTTGTTTTTACGGACCATTCAGGGATGCACTTGATTCAGCCCCCGGATTTGGTGACAAAAAAACCTACCAGATGAATTATGCAAACAGAATCGAAGCAATAAAAGAAACATTAATGGATGTGGAAGAAGGCGCAGATATCGTGATGGTAAAGCCTGCCATGGCCTACCTTGACATAATCAGGGAAGTTAAAAATAGCGTACACGTACCTGTTAGTGCTTATCATGTAAGCGGTGAATATGCGATGATAAAAGCTGCCGCAAAAATGGGCTGGTTAGATGAAGAGAAAGCAGTGTTAGAAAGTTTAACCTCGATCAAAAGAGCAGGTGCAGATCTTATTGCCACTTATTTTGCAAGGGATGCAGTGAGAATAATAGGTGGATAAGAGATGATCATGATCTTATTGAATATTAATTATAATATATGACCATAGCAAAAAGTGAGGAGCTTTTCAAGAGAGCACAGCAATCGATCCCCGGTGGAGTTAATTCACCGGTGCGCGCATTCAAGAGTGTGGGGGGAACACCCCTTTTTATAAAAAGGGCTAAAGGAGCTTATTTATATGATGCTGATGATAATCGCTACATAGAATATATTAATTCATGGGGGCCAATGATCCTGGGTCATGCTTACCAACCGGTCATTGATGCGATTTGCAGTAAGGCCATGGACTCTACCTCATTTGGAGCACCAACAGAGCTTGAGACACAGGTTGCTGAACTGATCAGGGAAATGGTGCCGAATGTAGATCTGATACGGATGGTAAGCAGTGGCACTGAAGCATGTATGAGTGCCATTCGTTTGGCAAGAGGGTTTACAAAAAGAAACAAGATCATAAAGTTTGAGGGTTGTTATCATGGTCATGCTGATTCATTCCTGGTGAAAGCGGGAAGCGGTTTAGCTACTTTCAATATACAAACGGTGCCTGGTGTAACTGCCGGTGTGGCAAATGATACTTTGAATGCTTCGTACAATAACCTTGACCAGGTACAAGAGTTGGTGAACACAAATAAAAATGAAATCGCTGCGATCATCATTGAGCCGGTCGCTGGTAATATGGGTTGTATTTTACCAGAACCAGGTTTTTTAGAAGGCTTGCGCAGAATATGTGATGATGAAAATATTGTCTTCATATTTGATGAAGTAATGACGGGATTCAGAATTGCCAAAGGTGGCGCTCAGGAGAAATTTCATATTGATGCTGATCTTGTTACTTATGGAAAAGTTATAGGAGGAGGATTGCCTGTGGGGGCATTTGGTGGCAAGAGAAAAATAATGGAGCATATTTCGCCTTTAGGAAATGTTTACCAGGCCGGAACCCTGAGTGGAAATCCGCTTGCAATGATCGCCGGATATACTATGTTAAATGAGTTGAATTCTAACCCGGGTATATATGATGAGCTTGAAGAAAAGACTTCTTACCTCGAAGAAAATATGAGCGCTGTTTTAGCTGGGAAGGGGATCAGGCATCGTATCAATCGTTTAGGGAGCATGATAAGTCTTCACTTTTCTGATCATAACATTGTAGACTTTGATAGTGCATCAAGGGCCGATATTCCTTTGTTTAATAGATTCTTTCATCATATGCTCGACAATGGGATATATCTACCACCATCTGCGTACGAAAGCTGGTTTTTGAGCAATGCATTATCGTATGAGGATCTTGATGCAACAATCGAGGTTATAAAAACATTCTCTGTTTAATGTAACATTTTTAAAACAAGGCCCCTGAAAACAGAGGCCTATAATATATAAATGGAAATGATTTAAAAAAATGGACGGAGATATGAGTACCTCCGTCCGTGCCCTAATAAAACCCTAAACCAGCAAAAATCTTTATATTAAATAAACTTTTAAACTATCTAATACAATACATAAAGGTGTTTTTCTTAGCAACGGCTTCAATATACATCCGTTAGCTGATATATAGTGGCTAATACTATGCCAAATGAAAAAAAGTGTGGAAAACTCAGAGTGGGAAATCTATCGGATCAGCAATACAGAGCCTCTCAGATTGAGCACAGATCCATCAACATCATACCCTTGAAGAATCCATACATAGGCCCCTGGCGGATCATCAGAATTTCCTGTCTTTCCATCCCATCCCTGGGTAATATCTTTGGTTCGAAATACCCGCTTGCCCCATCTGTTATATATCTCGAGATAATCTATGGTGATCTTTCCGAAAACTTTTATCGAAAATATATCATTTAGATTATCATTGTTTGGTGTAAATGAATTTGGTACAAATATTTTTGAGAAATCAATCACAGTAATATGCACCTTAGTCAAGGGACTATAACATGCACCCACTTGCAAGTTGATATAATAATCTATATCGTTTCGTAAGATCGGTGTAATAAAATTTCCCGTGGAATTCTGATCATATTGAGTAATGGCCCCAATATCTTCAAACATGTGGTAGATACCGCTTGCAGGGTTTTTGACCTTTAATAATATAGATGTATATCTTTTGGCGTACAGATCATCATATTGAGGAGTTGGTATCAATGGAATGATATCATTTATATGGAATACAGTAGTAGTATCTGCACATCCATTGTTGTCTGTTGCAATAAAATAATAATCTCCTAATCCGCGATTAACCAGGTCCGGTAGCGAAGCTACTAATTGGTTAGACCCATCATACCATTTGTAGGAGAATGGTTGTTCTCCTCCAGTGATTGAGATCCCCCTGATGCTTCCAATAGATTGTGTGCAGGTGTCACTTATGATCCTTGCAGCCCGGGTATTTAACTGAGGTGCAGGATGATCAATAATTATTTGTTGAAATACTGTTTGTGAACATCCATTTTGATCAATTGCAATTAAGGTGTATGTTCCAGCTGTGAGGTGCGAAATGCTTAAAGAAGTCGAAAATGTGTCTGTAGAATTTTTAACCCATGTATAAGTATAGCCGATAGATGGGGAAATACCATTAACCTGGATAAAACCATTTGCTGACGAACAAGTTTCATCTCCTATTTGTTTGTTTACTATACTTACTGGTTGAATAACAGTTGTTGGTATATGAATTATAGTTGTACTATCTACACAACTGTTAACGATATCATAGGCTATTAACCTATAATCCCCTGTGGGAACATTCCCAAGGTTTGGGGAATTCCCAACCACGCTATTATCTAATACATTGATCCATTGAACAGATGTGGCACCCGTAACTATAATATTGGTGATCGAACCGTTGATCACGGTGCATCCACTTGGACGAATAATTTTTGAAGATTCATCTATTGTTATCAATCCAAAATTCCTAATGATAAAATATCCGGTTCTCAGTGTATCACATGGAGCATCATCTTTATATAATAATTTATACCTGCCTGCAGGCACATTGGATAGGGTAATACTATTGCCAACAACATTGCCCTGGAAGTTTTTCCAGATAAACTTCTGGCTGCCTACCTGGTTGTGTATTACAAAACCGGTTATCATTCCATTTGATTTACCGCAGGTTGCATCGGTGATCTGAATTGCAGAGGAATCAATGTACGGAGCAGGTAAGTTTACCAGTACAAAGGGGCCTGCAGATGTAAAACAGGTGCTATCAGAAATCATACTAACTGTGAGTTTATATGTACCCGGACCAACATTGAGAAGATTTAATGAATTGCCAACAATAGCATTGTTTATATCTGTCCATTTATACCTAAAAATTGAAGGTGGCCCTCCCAGTACATTGATGTTTTTAATCGAACCAAGTCCTCCGCAATCTGACGGCTGTATGATTTGGATATTTGAAAGATCAATGACAGGCTGTACATTTTTGATTTCAAAAAATTGTGTTGCCAGGGTGCAGCCAATATTTTGTTTTATTCCAACCAGGCGATAGAATCCCGGGCCAACATTCACGAGGTTTGTATCCACACCAACAACATTGCCGGCCATATCTTCCCAGGTAAAATTTACTCCGCTGAATATTCTCACACCGGTAATTGATCCATTGTTTCTTCCACAACTTGCATCAGTTACTACAAGCATGGTAGTATCCATGATAAATTGGTAGGGGGTATAGAATTCTGAAGTAGCGCCAGCAGTTGAGGTGGTTGTAAAAGTTGTATTACAACTCAATGGGCCGTTGTAACTAAAATTACCGGTGTTATCTGCGAGTAGTGTTGCCTGATAGGTTTGTCCGTTGTAAATCTCTGTATTACAGGCGTTGGTGTTGAAGACCTCAACCTTGCAATTATTACATGTTTTTCCAATCGCTACCTGGTTCACATCGATTATGAGATCCGTGATCTGTGGAATTACTGTTGATGGCGATGTAATTAAAATTCCTTTTGGCGTGCAATAAATGACGTTTCTGCTAATGGTAATGTATTTCGAGGAAGCCACTGTTATCCCGAAATTCTTTATATCATGGATGAAGTTTGCTGCATTAATACCTCCTATCTTTCCCGAATCACAACCAGCAATTCCAATTCCTAAACTTGATGGAAATAAATTGTTTCTCCTATCAAGATTAATAATATTATTTGCAATGATAAAAGGATGTTTAAGCCCACCAAGCGTAATCCCGGTTGTATATTTTTCTATATCGTTATTGCTGATCTCTGTTAGATGAAGTCCGGGAGCTGCAACATCATTATCATTTACTTCAATGCCCAATATAGGAAGTTGGATAGGCAAAGGAGGGGTAGAAGTAGCCGGATCAAATTTATTTCCAAGTATTTTTACAATGCTTGTGTCTGTAATATTTGTTGCTTTAAGACCAACCCTGATGCCATTCAGGAAGACCATAAAAGTGTTCTCCTCATCGGTTTGCCCGCCAATAGTTACGTTATTACAATCAAAAAGGGAGATCCCATTTACTACGCCTTCACTGGATAGAACTCTGCCTGTTTGATTTTTCCCGATGGTATTTGATTGAATGATGATGTTACTTCCCATACCCACTGGTGGGGGATTTCGGGGATCAGAAGGTACGGCCTCATGCCTGATCGCCCAAAAATCACCAGTAAAACTATTTCCTTTGGTAAACCTTCCAATTCTTACATTGGTTACATTAAACATGTAGATGGCATCACTATAAGTTTCATTTACGGTTGGATTACTATTGATGAATCCAGCAAATAAAAACCCGTATATCTCAACATTTGATGCATCCTTTATCACAAAACCTCTTTTGCAGTTCTGGAATACTGCCGGCGTGATCGCAATTTTGGAATCTCCTAAACCAAATGGGGTTCCAGCCTGGGTAGTGCCATCAATGACAAGATTTGAAGTGAGGAAGGGGAGTTCTGAGTTAAGCACGATAACGTGAGTATTTTGTGCTACACTTGGTATTGCAAATACAATGGTGTCTTGAGTTGTAGTTCCATTAGCTGCCGCCTGCTGTAGAGCCCATCTCAAAGTTCCGGGATTTGGGTTATCAAGGGGTGACACGACTGTAAAAACAGTGGCTTGTACCGCATTGCATAACAACAGGCATAACAATGAAATGTAGAATTTGCGCACTATTTCGAAGGTACGAAAATTACAGGGTTTAGTGGTAGAGGGCTACCTTCTCAATATTACTTTAGCATTCGCCTCAAAAGAAGAAGAAACACGGATCTCATGGCGTACACCCTTTGCAGTTATTACCATCAGCCCGGTATTTGGTGGAATAGTACCCAAATTTTCTGCAACAATCAAAAGCTCATTGTCGATAGTGGGATCCATTTTTAATTGCAGCTTTTTCGCTACATCGTTAAGCTTGTAATTTTTTATGATGAGTTGTTTATTCAGATAGACAGAAACAGAATCTCCATCTATCACACCATTATCATACAAATCAACGTCAACAACTGAGGTGTCAATAGCAATGGTTTCAAAAAGAATGTTTTCTCTTTTGTCGAAGGGCTTCTGTAACTCAACAGTACCGGTGCCCGGTTGAATTGAACTTTTACCAGGAGATTGCTTTTGGCTGGATGAATATGCCGGATCGCCCGGATTAGCTTTTTCTATTAATTTATTTAACTTGGGAAAATAACTGTTGACATCTATATCGACCGTATCACTTACCTTGACTATTGAGAAATTTCCGCTTGCACCACCGGCCAATGTTACATTAGTGCTGTTCCCAAACCAGTTGCCAGCTAAATAGGTGTGATTGTCTTTCTCAACAAATTTTACTTCAAAGTAATTTACATTATCACATAATTCATCAGAAATAGTAGTAGAAATAATTCCATCCTTGTTAAGTGTAATGGAAGCCTTATTACTTTTGCTTACCTGACCACTAACTCTGCAAGTGCAATCAGCCTTTTTCAATTCACTGGATTCACCAGTAGTGTAAACCCCCCATACTGCTCTGCCAGCTTGTTGCAGATGCATATAAAAATGGAAACTCCGGCGAATGGAAGCAGTTGTATAAGTATTAAAAAGCCCGACCCAGGTTCCTGAATAGTTTTGGGCTGTGGCGCTTAAATTGATTAGGAGCAAAATCAGGAGGGTTAGTTTTCTTATGCTCATAAATAATGAGACCTTTTGATTAGCCTCCGGCACAATATACACATTCATTCAAACACTACAGGTTTCTTCGTTCTGGAAATCCTTAACTTTGCATCCTTTTTTTACCATCGATAATAGTTTTCCTTGTATGAATGTGAGGTATAAAGAATATCATCAATTGAATCTCCCTTCTATTGCAGAAGAAGTATTGCAAAAATGGGAGGCAGAGAACTCTTTTCAAAAAAGCATGGACTTAGGAGAGGGGAAACAACCTTTTGTATTTTATGAAGGGCCTCCCAGTGCAAACGGATTGCCCGGCATACATCATGTAATTTCACGAACCCTTAAAGATCTTGTCTGCAGGTATAAAACAATGCAACAATTCCAGGTAAAAAGAAAGGGTGGTTGGGATACACATGGACTGCCTGTAGAACTTGGGGTAGAAAAGTTATTGGGTATTACAAAAGAAGATATTGGCAAAAAAATATCTGTAGAGGATTATAATGCTACCTGTCGCCGGGAAGTGCTTAAATATAAAGATACCTGGGATGATCTTACCCGGAAAATGGGTTATTGGGTCGATCTCGACCATCCCTATATCACCTTTGAGAATAATTACATTGAAACATTATGGTGGTGCTTAAAGGAATTATATAATAAAAACCTCTTGTATGAAGATGTAAGCATCCAGCCCTATTCACCTGCTGCAGGAACAGGCCTGAGTTCTCATGAATTGAACCAGCCGGGAACTTACAAAGAAGTAAAGGATACCAGTTGTGTAGCCATGTTTCGTGCAAAGAATGACACCCTTGCGAATAAGGAATGGTATAAAAATCTTTCCTCCGACGCACAATCCGAAGACATTTTCTTCCTTGCATGGACCACTACTCCCTGGACCCTGCCTTCCAACCTGGGTTTAACAGTCGGACACAATATCGATTATGTTTTGATTAAGACTTTTAACCCGTACACTTATATTCCTGCTCATGTGTTATTGGCGAAATCCCTGGTCAATAACTATTTTAAGGCGGAAGGAGAAACAAAAGACTTTGAGGACTATGCTGCGGAAGCTAAAATTATACCCTGGCGAACAATTAGTGAATTTAAAGGAAGAGATGTTGAAGGCTGTAGTTATGAACAACTGCTTCCATTCGAAGCTAGCACACTACAAAAGATCCTGGAGATAACTCCCGGTGCTGAACCTTTTAAAGTAATCACAGGCGATTTTGTTACCACAGAAGATGGTACCGGGATTGTTCATACCTCACCAGCATTTGGCGCTGATGACTTCAAGGCTGGAAAGAAAAATAATCTCGGGATACTAACACTGGTGGATAAAGAAGGAAAATTTGTAGAGGGGGTAGGAGAATTCAGTGGCCGCTTTGTAAAGGATTATAGGGATGATCCCCATTATGTTGATGTAAATGTCGACATCTGTGTAAAGTTGAAAAAAGAGAACCGGGCCTTCAAAATAGAAAAGTTCGAACATACTTACCCGCATTGCTGGCGCACAGATAAGCCCATTATCTATTACCCTCTGGACGCCTGGTTTATAAGAACTACTGCAGTAAAGGACAGAATGGTTGAGTTGAACAAGACGATCAATTGGAAACCTGCCTCCACCGGAACGGGTAGATTTGGCAACTGGCTTGAAAACATGGTTGACTGGAATCTCAGCCGGACTCGTTATTGGGGAACAGCCCTACCAATCTGGCGGACGGAAGATGGAGAAGAAGAAAAGTGCATAGGTTCCATAGCTGAATTGAATGAGGAAATTAAAAAGGCAAATGAACAATTAAAAGGGGATGTAAATAAGCATTACCTCCACGAGGGCATCCTTGACCTGCACAAACCTTATGTAGATGAAATCGTCCTGGTAAGCGCAAATGGGGAAGCAATGACAAGGGTTCCTGACCTGATAGATGTATGGTTTGACAGTGGGGCAATGCCTTATGCCCAATGGCATTTTCCTTTTGAGAATAAGGAAACTTTTGAGCAGAATTTTCCTGCCGACTTTATTGCCGAGGGAGTGGATCAGACACGCGGATGGTTTTATACCCTTCATGCATTAGGGGTTTTATTATTCGACAGTGTTGCTTATAAAACCGTGGTAAGTAATGGACTTGTGCTTGATAAGAATGGCAATAAAATGAGTAAGCGTTTGGGAAATGCCGTAGATCCATTTGAGACCCTGAGTATTTTTGGCCCTGATGCCACCCGCTGGTATCTGATAACCAATGCCTCTCCCTGGGACAACCTGAAATTCGATATAGAGGGAATTAAAGAAGTTCAACGGAAATTCTTTGGAACGCTTTATAATACCTATCAATTCTTTGCATTATATGCTAATGTTGATGGATTTTATTTCAAAGAACCAGCTATTGGCATAAAACAGAGGCCAGAGATGGATAGATGGATATTGTCATCCTTAAACAGTTTGATACAGGAGGTGGAGCGGGCTATGGATGATTATGAGCCTACCCAGGCAGGCCGTGCCATCGAAAATTTTCTTGATGAGCATTTAAGCAATTGGTATGTTCGCTTGTCTCGCAGGCGGTTTTGGAAACCGTCCAACAAGCAAAATGGACCAGGTAATAATGATAAACTATCAGCCTACCAGACCTTGTACGAATGCCTCGAAACTTTAAGTCGCCTTATCGCTCCTATCGCGCCATTTTTTGCCGATTGGTTATTTAATAACTTAAATACTGTTACTGGAAGATTTAATGCTTCGTCTGTGCATCACGTAGAATTTCCGCATGCTGACATGGAGACTATTGATCCATTGCTACAGGAGCGGATGCAATTGGCGCAGGATGTTTCTTCATTGATTTTGTCATTGCGTAAGAAAGTGAATATAAAGGTCCGGCAGCCATTGCAGAAAGCTTTGGTTCCTGCTATCACCGGGGAGCTTTCTTCAAAAATCCGGTCAGTAGAAGACATTATTAAGGCGGAAACAAATATTAAACAAATTGAAATATTAGACGCTGACAATAATTTTATCAGGAAAAAAGCCAAGGCTAATTTTAAGACGCTTGGTAAAAGACTTGGTGCAAAGATGAAATGGGTAGCCGGGCAGGTTCAAAACTTTGATAATAAAGCAATTGAAGAAGTTCAGGAAGGACATTACCTTCTTAACCCTGAGTTTGCTGAGAATAAAGAAGAACCTATCTACCTTGAAATGGAAGACATAGAGATAAGCACAGATCAGATACCTGGGTATGAAGTTTCTTCCAGGGGAATGTTGACGGTAGCTCTTGATATTACAATAAATGACAATTTAAAAAAAGAAGGTGATGCCAGGGAATTCATCAATCGTATTCAGAATTTACGCAAGGATCAGGGTTTAGAAGTTACTGATAGAATTTTGGTTAAAGTATCTGAAAATGAGGCATTCAAGGAATCTATTAATGAATATAATAACTATATTTGCGCGGAAATTTTGGCAGAAAAACTTGAATTTGTGTCTGATATTGAAGGTAACTCTATTGAAGTGAATGAGTACACATTAAAAGTCAATATAATTAAAAAAGGAGATTAGTTATGGCAACTAATAAGAAAACGGTAAAACCAGCAGCAAAAAAGCCTATTATCAAGGCAATTTCCGGACATAAACAGGTAAAAAAAGCTGTAACTCCTGTCAAGAAGGCGGCTGTAAAGAAATCTGCAGTTCCTAAATCTGCTATAAAAAATGCCAAACCAGCGACCAATAAATCAGCCATACCTATTAAAAAAACAGTACCGGTTAAAAAAACTGCAACGCCGGAGATTAAAAAAGCAGAACTTAAAAAATTGAATTATCCAATAAAAAACACGGTAGCAGTTGCAAAAACTGCAGAAAAACCACATCCAAAAGCGGGGGTAAAAGTTGAAGCTTCAAAACCCATTGTTAAAAAGGCAGAAACAAAACATCCGGAATCAAAACATCCGGAATCAAAGCCATTACCTAAAGCGAAAGATAT
>JADGPY010000162.1 GCA_017882205.1 Chitinophagaceae bacterium | reverse complement strand
TGGGAAAAGGACACAATCACTTCAAACTTTAACGGCAAACCGGGTAAATCTAAATGGCCTGCGGGTTACGTCTGGGGATATCAAATTGAGATTGATCCATCTTTTCGTGCCTGGTCAGGTGGTTTGTATGAACCCGGAAACCGTGGATGGCTTGTTACTCTGGAAAAAAATGAAAAAGCGCGTAAAGCTTTCAAACCTATGGACTGGAATCATGTTAAAATTCTTATGGATGGTAACAAGATCCAAACATGGGTGAACGATATTCCGATAGTAGATACAACCGATAATAAGTCTTCCTCCGGTTTTATTGGTCTGCAGTTTCATGGGGCATATTATGAGAACCAGAAAAATAAAAAATCGATGTGGAAGAATATAAGGATAAAAGAATTATAAGTTATCATTTAAAATAAAAAACCAATGAAATTACAACGACTATTATTCCCAATACTATTTGCGGGACTGGCAATGACAGGCTGCAAGCAGGCTAAACCGGAGGCTGAAACTCCTATTGTTTCAACTCCGGATGCTAAGTTGATTGCCACAGTTTATAACTCCGGATTCGAACATGCGCACGACACCTATAATGGTATTTCTTCTGCAAGCGACGGTAAGATCTACTATGTTCTCTGCTCGCAGTTGATTGACATAGCTGGTCAAATGTATTCTTTTGATCCAAAGACCAGCAAGACCGAACATCTGGGTGACCTTTCCGAGATTTGCGGTGAGAAAGGGATGAAAGTTGTTGCACAGGGGAAAAGCCATGTGAATTTTGTCGAATCAAACGGCAAACTCTATTTTGCAACACACCTTGGCTATTACAGCATTATCGACGGCATGGAAAAACCAGGTATTCCTAACAAAGGTTATAAAGCTTACCGCGGAGGACATATACTTGCTTTCGATATGAAAAGTAAAACATTCAAAGATCTGGGTATTGCACCTCATAATGAAGGTATTATTACAATGAACATGGATACCAAACGTGATCTTATATATGGTCTGACATGGCCTACTGGTTACCTGTTCCGTTATGATGTGGCAAAGAAAGAGATGAAAGATCTCGGTACTTTCACTGGTAAAGGTGAAGATGGTATCGGTCCTGATTTTCGTGTAATATGCCGTTCGATCGTGATTAATCCGGAAGATGGAACTGTCTATCTTTCCAATGCAGAAGGACAGATTAAATACCTGAAAGTTGGACAGGATGTAGTGGAAACCATTGAAGGTGAAGATATAAGAAAGGATTACTTTGGGACATACGAAGTTTCAACAGCCGGTAGCATGGCGTACAATTGGCGCCAGGTCTTCTGGTATGCTCCCGAGAAAAAGATATATGGTGTTCATGGCAACTCCGGTTACCTTTTCCGTTTCGACCCGACCATCCCATGTGTTGAGGTGCTCGAAAGACTAACATCTATACCTTCTAAACTGACTGGTATGGGTGACCAGTTCAGTTACGGTTATCTCGGTTTCAAGTTGGGTCATGACGGTCGTACAATCTATTACCTTACCGGTGGTCCTATTTATGTTGACGGTAAACGTGTTATGGGTGCCAGCTCAACTGCTAAAGGCGAGGCTAAAGGTCTTGAAGATCTTCATCTCATTACTTATGATATACCAACAGGAAAATACCTTGATTATGGCGCTGTTTTTTATCCCGACGGTCAACGCCCGCTATATGTCAACTCAATTGCAATTGGTGATGACGGTACGGTATATACCCTTGCCAGGATCACTGAAAACGGAAAAACAAGAACCGACCTTATCAGTATCCCAAAGCCATTTAAAAATCAATTAAGTATTAAAAACTAAATTTTGGAAATTATTTTATTTAATTGCACTCAATAATATTAAAAAGACAAATATGAAAAAAAATTTAAATCGCCGTGATTTTGTAAAAACGGCTGCAATTGGAGGTATTGGTCTTGGCTTGGCTGGTAATATAACCTCTTTATATGGGAAAGGCAATACTTTAGCAGGGAAAGTAGGGATCATTGGATTGGATACCTCTCACTGTATAGAATATACTAAAACACTCAATGATCCGAAGGCAGGCTCTGAATTTGCAGGATATAAAGTGGTAGCTGCCTACCCTACAGCAGGCAGCAGCGATCTTCCATCCAGTATTAACAGACTTGCAGGTTTCACGGAACAGGTAAAGCAGCAGGGAGTGGAGATAGTCAGCTCTATAGAAGAACTGTTGAAAAAAGTTGATGTAGTACTTTTAGAAACAGTTGACGGGCGGAAACACTTGGAGCAGGCTTTGCCGGTTATAAAGGCAGGCAAGCGGATGTTTATTGATAAACCTGTTGCTGCCTCTTTATCTGATGCCATTGCTATTTTTGATGCTGCAAAGCATTACAATGTGCCAGTTTTTTCATCCTCTTCTTTAAGGTATATTGGAGATGCCCAAGAAATAGCAGCAGGAAAAATAGGAAAAGTTTTGGGAGCAGACACCTATGGTCCTTGTGAGATTGAGAAGACCCATCCTGATCTTTTCTGGTACGGCATTCATGGCATAGAAGCACTATTTACAGTAATGGGTACCGGTTGTAAAAGTGTGATACGTGTCCATACCGAAAATACAGACATGGTAGTTGGAACCTGGAAGGATAATCGCGTTGGTTCCTATAGGGGAACACGTTATCCCGGATATCTTTTCGGCGGTACCGTATTCGGTGACAAAAAGACTTTAGTACTTGGGGAATATAAAGGTTATAACCCATTACTGATTAAAATCATTGAATTTTTCAGAACTGGCGTTGTCCCTGTAAGTCCTGAAGAAACATTAGAAATATGCGCCTTTATGGAAGCTGCTGATGAAAGTAAACTTAAAGGGGGTGTTTCGGTAGACTTAGAAACGGCAATTCAAAGAGCAGAAAAAAAAGCTAAAAAATAAGTTATAAAAAATCGGATTAAAAAATACATAGCATTTAAAATATCTAAACAATTAATAACAAAATCATTATGGAAAATAATCGCAGAGATTTTATCAAAAAGACGATGACCGGAGCAGCGGCCATTTCTTTCGGCGGTATTTTACCAGGCTTCAATGCAAAAAGCTACGCTAGCATAGTGGGGGCAAATGAGCGTATCCAAATTGGGATTATGGGAGTAAACTCCCGTGGGCTTCAGTTGTCCAATAATTTTGCACGGCAACAGGATTGTGAGATCATGTATGTCTGTGATGTAGACAGTCGTGCAGCGGCTAAATGTATAGATTCTGTAGAGAAGTTGCAAAATAAGCGACCCAAAGCAGCACATGATTTCAGAAAGGCTCTTGACGATAAGCAGTTGGATGCCTTGGTTATAGCAACTCCTGATCACTGGCACGCACCTGCAGCTATACTTGCAACAAAAGCCGGAAAACATGTATATCTGGAAAAACCATGCAGCCATAATCCGAATGAGGGAGAATTATTAGTAGCAGCAACAGCCAAGTATAAAAAAGTTATACAAATGGGGAACCAGCGTCGTTCATTCCCTAATATCATTGCTGCTATCGGTGAGTTGCATGCTGGAGTTATTGGCAGGGTCTATTTTGCAAAAACATGGTATAACAATGCCCGGCCATCTATAGGACGAGGGAAAGAAATTGAAGTACCCTCATGGCTCGATTATGAACTTTGGCAGGGACCTGCTCCACGCAAACCGTACAGAGACAATCTTATTCATTATAACTGGCATTGGTTCTGGCATTGGGGCACAGGAGAGTCCTTGAACAACGGTACCCACTTTGTAGATTTGGCACGATGGGGATTAGGTGTAGATTATCCGGTACGAGTGAGCTCTTCAGGCGGACGTTACCACTTTCAGGATGACCAGGAGACACCGGATACACAAGTAATTACAATGGAGTTTAATAATAACACCAGCATGGTATGGGAAGGACGCAGTTGTAATGGTTATCCGACAGAAGGTAATGCCGTGGGTGTAATTTTTTATGGAGATAACGGCACCTTGTCAATAGCTGAAAATACCTATAAGATATTCGATCGGGCTAACAAACTGGTAAAAGATGTAAATAATAAGACAACAGTTGATGCCAATGCCAGTAATCGCAGCAACCCATCTCCAGACGGGGATATTCTCCATATTCAGAACTTCTTTGATGCTATTAAAAATGGAACCAAATTGAACGCAGATATACTGAGCGGTCATCAGAGCACGTTACTCGTCCAATTAGGAAATATCGCACTTCGATCTGGAAACACATTGGATCTTGATCCAACCAATGGACATATTAAGAATGATGCTGTTGCTATGAAATATTGGTCACGTGAATATCAGCCGGGCTGGGAACCTGAAATTTGATTGGAAATTCCTACTGGTGCAATTAAAAATGTAACCTGGTAATCAGGATAAATCTTTCAACCAACAGGTCATATTGAGTTTTTATTGACCTGTTGTATTTTTGAAATACTATATTAGTTTGTACATATTTCCTGGTGGTACACATGGGCTATGTCGAAAAACTGCATGTTGAATGGAACCACCTTAATCGAAAGATAGTTTAATAGCATAAAATAGCATAATTGATAAACATGAAAAAGAAGATCGAAGTAGTAAATGCCGGTTTGTTGTCTACACGTAACACAGTCATATCAATAATGATAATAGCATTATTGTTTTTTATTTTCGGTTTTACTACCTGGATAAACGCGATTTTAATACCTTATTTTAAAATTTCATGCGAATTAAATAATGTCCAGTCTTTATTGGTAGCTTTTGCCTTTTACATTGCTTATTTTATAATGGCAATACCTGCGGCACACTTATTAGAGAAGGTTG
>JADGPY010000161.1 GCA_017882205.1 Chitinophagaceae bacterium | reverse complement strand
TTCCCACCCCTTACGTTTAGTGCCATTTTGTCTAATATTCAGGCATTGGCAAAATGTTTGACAACAATACCTTGCAATAATAACAAGCTATGCAACATAATAAACAAAAACACCAAGCGTCAAATAATTCTATGGATTCCAATAAGTTAAAAGAAGAGAGTCCAGCAGCAGACTTAAATATTCCTGTTGATCAAAATAACAAAGAACAATTAAATGGTATCGAAACCAACGAAATAAAAAAGTTAGAAGAAGAACTGGCTGACCAAAAGGATAAGTATCTACGCTTATTAGCCGAGTTTGACAACTTTAAAAGGCGTAGTGCCCGTGAAAACATGGAAATACGCCAAACTGCTGGGAAAGAGATCATTACAACTCTCCTTGACGTAATAGATGATTGCGACAGAGCGGAAAAACAAATGCAAACTACCGATGATGTACAACAGATCAAGGAAGGGGTTCAATTAGTCTTCAATAAGCTCCGAAATACATTGCAAGCGACAGGCTTGAAAGCAATGGATAGCATGAACACTGAGTTTGATGTTCATAAACATGAAGCGATAACAGAAATTCCAGTAGATGATACTGATAAGAAAGGTAAAGTGGTAGATGAAATAGTCAAAGGCTATTACCTTAATGATAAACTCATACGTTTTGCAAAAGTTGTTGTTGGCAAATAACCCAGGGCTTCAGCCTTGGGATAAAAGATTGATATGTCAAAAAGAGATTATTACGAAATTTTAGGGGTTGAAAGAAACTCATCTTCAGATGAGATCAAAAAAGCATATAGAAAAGTTGCCATGCAATTTCACCCGGATCGAAACCCGGGAGATAAGTCTGCAGAAGATAAATTTAAAGAAGCGGCGGAAGCATATGAAATACTTGGTGACCAGGATAAGAGGTCGCAATACGACAGGTTTGGACATAGTGCTTTTGGGTCTGGGCGCGGTAATGCAGGTGCGCATGGAATGAATATGGATGATATTTTCAGCCAGTTTGGGGATATTTTCGGTGATGACATGTTTGGTAATTTTTTTAATGGAGGTGGCAGAAGCAGGGGCGGTGGAAGAACAAAGGGAGTTCGCGGCAGTAATCTCCGTATAAAGCTCAAAGTGAATTTTGAGGAAATTGCAAAAGGAGCGAACAAAACCATCAAGGTAAAAAAATATGTTGCATGCCATAGCTGTAATGGCTCTGGTGCGAAAGATAAGAATAGCGTTCAAACGTGTGGCACTTGTGGAGGTAATGGTCAGGTAAGACGGGTGCAAAATACATTTCTTGGGCAAATGCAAACCGTCGCCACCTGTCCTGCATGTAATGGGGAGGGAACAACAATCACGAATAAATGCATCACTTGCAAAGGTGAAGGCAGGGTATACGGCGAAGAAACCGTAACCCTTGACATTCCAGGGGGAGTGCAGGATGGAATGCAGTTAAGCATGAGTGGTAAAGGCAATGTGGGAGAACGCGGAGGCACGTCTGGCGATCTGATCATCCTGATTGAAGAAGAAGCTCATCCACAGCTACATAGGGATGGCTTAAACGTTGCCTTTGATCTGTATATTTCTTTCCCTGATGCTGTTTTCGGAATACAGGTTGAAGTTCCTACCATAGATGGAAGGGCAAAGATCAAGATCCCTGCGGGTACTCAAAGTGGCAAAATATTCCGTTTGAAAGGAAAAGGCTTCCCAAGCATTAACAGCCATGAAAAAGGCGATCAGTTGATTCATATTAATGTCTGGACTCCTCAGCATGTCAGCAATGATGAAAAACAAACATTGGAAATGATGCAGCATAGCCAAAATTTCCAACCTAAACCTGATAAGAACGATAAGTCATTCTGGGAAAAAATTCGTGAAACCTTTAACTGATTTTTCTCGCTTCGCGCGTGTATTCGCCATGATTATGGCGTTCATTCATTATCCTTTTTCTTTTTCTTTTTACCGTAAATTTTCTTCGCTTTTTCAACTAATGTTATAAATTCATTTTGGAGGTAATCATTACTGTTCAACGAACCCCTTGCAATTGCATCAACATCATTCCACGAAGCAGCTGATATGTACTTCGATTGACGTAATAGTAAACCAAATTCAGCAACAGCACCGGCAAACTTCAGATCATTACACAATTCTTTAAAATCTTTGTAGTTATTATTACAAAGATGTACGACTTTCTTTTGTGCGGTATCATCTGGAAGCCGGTAGTTGAGTGTGAGAATTCCCACTTCATTGTTTATGGATGGGTTTGGATTGATCTCAAAAATTGCAGTGATCCCATTACCAGATCCAACCTCTCCTCCTTCCAGTTCACTTGTTCCATCTTCGGAAATGTTCTTTTTGTTATCATAACCGATCAGTTTGTATTCTTTTACCATTACAGGGTTAAACTTCATGCTAATATAGACGTCGTTTGCGACCGTATAAAGGTTTTGCGTAAGTTCGGTTACCAATACTTTTTCAGCCTCCCGAATATCATCGAGATAAGCAAAATTTCCATTCCCTTTTTTTGCCAGGGCTTCTATCTTGGAGTCCTTATAATTTCCCATTCCAACACCAAGGCAGGTGAGATACACCCCACTTTGCCGTTCGGAAACAATAAGGTCTTCAAGCTCTTTTTCATTTACCTGCCCTACATTGAAATCGCCATCTGTTGCAAGAATGATACGATTGTTGCCTCCTTTAATAAAAGAACTTTCAGCCAGTTTATATGCTGACCGAATGGCCGCTTCACCCGGGGTAGAACCGGAAGGAGATAGCTCTTCAATCGATTTAATAATTTTTTGCTTTTCAATACCACCTGTAGGTGGCAGCCATACTCCTACAGAACCTCCATATATTACGATCGACACCGTGTCCTTTTCCCTCAGATTTTTTACCAGTAATTGAAATGCCGCCTTCAATAGCGGAAGACGGTTAGGCATATCCATACTTCCGGAGACATCGATAAGGAAAACAAAATTGCTTGGTGGAATTTTATCAAGACTTAATTTTTTAGCATCTATGTTAAGGAATAAAAGCTGGTGACTGTTATTCCATGGACAACTACTAAGCTTAGATTCAATAATGAATGCCTGGTCATTTTCTGGTTGCTTATAATTAAAATTGAAATAATTCAGCATCTCTTCTATTCGAACTGCATCTATGGGAACAGGACTTTTCTGATTAAGGAACCTCCTGATATTACTATAAGAGGCCTTATCGATTCGAACTGCAAAACCAGTGCTCGGATATTTATCTGCTTTGATAAAATCGTTTTCAACCAGGGTGCTGTACGATTCATCTCCAAAGAATGATTTTTTACGCCCTTCCAGTGGAAGGTTTTTAGTTACAGAAACCAACCTGGGTTTTTGCAAGGTGGAGTTGCTTGCCAGGCCACGAAGCACAACCTGCTGATATTGATCTGACTTTACCCGAACTGCTTTTGATTCATACCCATCAGCAGTGAAGGTTAGGGAATCAAATAAGTTGGAACTGGTGATTCCAAAACCACCAGAACTTCCACTATAAAATAAAAAATGAGTAGAGTGCTGATAAATCCTGGCATTCTGTAATGCCTGATTTCTTTCATCTTTCACATCACCCCTGATATAATACTGAGCTGGTAAATGATAATAGTGGATTAAAAAAAAGGCTGTAACAATAAACTGTCGCAATAGGGCTATAATTACTTGAAATAGAGAAATTACCTGCTGTCAAGACAAGAAATTACCTTCAAACGTTGCCTGATACAAGTTTAGACCAATTGATAGATCTCCTTGATATTCCTTCCCAGGCCATCATAGTCCAATCCATATCCCAAAAGGAACTTGCTTGGAACCGTAAATCCGAGGTAATCAATTTTTATAGGATGCACGATGGCATCCGGCTTATGTAGAAGCGCAGCAATTTTTAAAGTGGAAGGTTGCTGATGCTGCAGTTGTGGCAAAAAATGAGACAATGTTTTCCCGGTATCCACAATGTCTTCAATAATAATGATATCACGACCAACAAGGTCAACGTCAAGACCTATTGCAGTGATCACCTGGCCCGTTGATTTGGTTCCCTTATAGGAAGCAAGCTTTATGAAACAAATTTCCGCTTCAACCGATATCTCTTTAAAAAGATCTGCTGCAAACATAAAGGCGCCGTTGAGTATGGCTATGAATAAAGGTCTTTTATTTTGGTAGTCGCGGTTAATTTCTGCAGCCACTCGTTTTACCTGCTTTTCGATTTCAGTAGCTGAAATATAGGGTTGAAATTGCTTATCATGAACCTGAAGTAATTGCATAAATTATTTTGATATGATAAGTTCCTGCCCTACCTGTAAATTATCGCTGGTTAAATTATTCCATTCCTTTAATTGCACAATTGTGATACCATATTTTTTTGATATGGTGTATAAACCTTCTTTGGGTTGAACCAGGTGTATCTTTTTCCCAATCGGTACCACATCATTTTTTAGGGTCTCCAACTTCAGTGGACCTTTATTAAAATCATTCTTTGCCAGGTTACCAGGATCGTGTGCTATATTTTTTAAATAAATCTTTTGACCTGGAATAAGTTGTTGATCATGTTTTATCTCATTGAAGTCATAAATACTTTGGATCCGAACTCCATTTTTCTGAGCCACCTCATATACGCTTTCACTATTTTGAACTATGTAATAATCCTTATCTCCCTCCTTTGCTTTTTTTTCAAGAAAAATATTCTGATCTTTTTGAAGTAGTCCATCCTCATTCAAATCATTAAATTCAAGCAACTTTGCAAGCTTAATGTTGTTATCAGTTGCAATTGCCAGCAGGGAACGCCCTTTATGCGCTAGTACTGCTTTGGAACCATTAACGGAAATTTTGATGTCAGGTCCTCCCCCATCGCCTTGTACAGTATTCGTGATCTGCTCAAACGCTTTCTCCTCCGGATCTGATTTATACCTGGATGCATCAAACACGGGTACATCATTAACAGCCACCAAAGTATATTGTTGAAGATTATTGTCCTCAATGTTTTTAATAAGAATGTCAGGATAATGCGGATTCGTGGCATAGCCTGCCCTTTTTAAACCATATGCCCACCCACGATAATCACGAGGATCCAACTTGAATAAGAAGGCATACCTGTCATTACCACGCAAGTAATTGGAATGATCGCGGTATGATGCTTCAGCATCTTTATATGAACGGAAGCATTCCCCGGGGGCATCATCATCGTGACTTATGCCTGCTGCTGTCCACGTACTCTTACATTTTATTCCAAAATGATTATTGGATTTTTTTACCAGGTCACTGTTTCCATTTTCAGTTTCAAGCAAACCTTGCGCTAATGTGATCGCAGCCGGAACACCCATGCGTTTCATCTCACGGATAGCCA
>JADGPY010000012.1 GCA_017882205.1 Chitinophagaceae bacterium | reverse complement strand
TCCTTTAAATGAAGTGCATTAATTATGATACGGTTGGCTATTTTGGAACCAGGAAAGGGATAGGGGAAAGATGAAATTATTACCTCATTTTTTAAAAAAATATCTGCTGCATCTTCATTTTTACAAAGGAAAATAGGCAATTGTTGCCCTTTTGCAAGATGATTAGTGCAGTTAATAAATTCGTTTATATTTTCTTCAAGCCTGTGCTTTTGGGAACTGTATAATTCAGTGCTTTGAAGGAAGGCATATACCAGGGCTGGGCTCATTGAAGTACTGCCGGTATAATTTGGATGTGCCCGCAACAGGTTGCACCATTTAGAGGATCCACTTACAGCGCCGCCTTCAATGTTGAAAGCTTTGGATAAAGAATACGAAACAATATAATCCACATTCTTTTGCCCAGGCAGGGTTGATACAATTCCTTCTCCTTTTTCTCCCAGGATTCCGAGGCCATGGGAATCATCGATCAGGAAGATGATTTTCTTATCTTTTGGCAGAGTTGTTACAAATGAAAAGTCGTGAACAATACTTTCGAGTATGTTTACCGAATCTGCAATGAGAACAAATTCACTTTCATTGGAATTATTGATCTGTATGATAGCGTTGTCTATCCATTCTTTAAAACTCTCTTCCGGCATATTGCTCTCCGGGATAAGAATTGAAGGATGAGTTCCTGGTGCTATGAAAATATTTGTATGTTGGCTAAGTATAGCTGCTATTGTTTGCCCGGCAAGGTAACCTGATGAAAAAATAACTGAATCCTCCATGGAAGTTAACTGTGATAATCTATCTTCCATTTTACCGAATAAGGGCAACTTCGTATTGGAATTTCTTGACGAAGGGAACAGGATGCCATATTTATTTATTCCTTCCTTAATATTTTTTATGAAACCTTCAACATAATTCATTCCCAGATACGCATATCCGGAAAAAAATAAATACTCTTTGCCATCAGCAAAACAGGTTCGACCGGGAGTTTTATCGAGAAACATATAGTTGAGCTTTGTTCAGGCGTTGTTTGTTTATAATCTAAGGTTAGTCAACAATACTCAAATCAATCTTTTGCTGCTGAATCATCTCCCCTTTTGTCTGCAACACCTTCTACGTTTTTAGGATCTGTTCTGATGACTTCTGTTCTGCCAATTGAGGAGCGTTCTGTGATTTTATAGCCCATTTTTTCAAGTGCAGTCTTTACTTCAGAAGAAAACCCTTTTTCAACATAGAGTTCATCTGGTAGCCATTGGTGATGAAATTTGGGTTTATTGACTGCATCGTTAGTGTTCATTTTAAATTCAAGAATATCGACTAAAGTTTGAAATACGCTGGTTGGAATGGTAGTTCCACCTGGGCTGCCTACAACAAGGTAGGGTGTGTTTTTCTTTAGGACAATGGTTGGGGTCATGCTGCTAAGCATTCTTTTATGTGGTGCTATGGCATTTGCTTCAGCGCCTATGGCTCCATACATATTGGGTACTCCAGGCTTTACACTGAAATCGTCCATCTCGTTGTTAAGTAAAAAGCCTGCACCTGCTACTACCGTTCGGCTTCCATAACCTCCATTTAAAGTGGTGGTAACTGAAACAGCATTACCATATTTATCCAATACACTAAAATGGGTTGTTTCCTCACTTTCAGGAATGTTTCCTGCAGCAATTTGGGCACTACTGCCCGCTTTAGTTGGGTCAAAATCTTTCATCCGGTCATCCAGGTATTTTTCACTTACCATTGTTTTCACAGGCACCTTTACAAAATCAGGGTCGCCGAGAAATTTTGCCCTGTCGGCATAGGCTCTTCTTTCCACTTCTGTCATTAATTGCACAGACTGTGGGGTTTCGAATTTCAGCAAGGCAATGTTTCTTTTCTCGATCATTTTCATCATTTGTTCCAGGATGATCCCGCCACTGCTTGGCAATGGCATTGTCACGATCGTATAAGCATGGTAGTTAAAAGCAATAGGTATTCTTGTTTTTGCAGAATAACCTGCGAGGTCCGCCTTTGTAATGATTCCCTTTCCTGTTTTCATTTCTTTGGCAATGAGGTCGGCTGTAATGCCTTCATAGAAACCTTTTGCGCCAAGATCTCTTATTCTTTTGAGGGTAGTGGCAAGATCTTTTTGTACAAGGGTATCACCCTTTTTCCATGGATCTTTTTTTACGAAAACCGGTACAGTGGTATTTAATTTAATAAACTCATTGCGCATGTCGTTTAAGCTTTTAGCCTGGGCTTCAGTGATAGTAAATCCTTTTTCAGCAAATTGTATGGCAGGGGATACTAATTGCCTGAAAGGAAGTTTGGCGTATTTCATACAAGCAAAGATTCCTGCAATGGTGCCTGGCACACCTGAAGCAAGATGACCATCCTGTGATAAATTCATTTGAGGGTTACCGTTAGCATCCAGGTACATATCCCGGGAAGCCATTGCAGGTGCTGTTTCCCTATAGTCAATGGAAATGTTTTGTCCATTCTTCAAATGGGCTACCAAAAATCCACCACCACCAATATTCCCCGCATTCGGGTATACCACCGCCAGTGCCAATTGGGTAGCAATGGCTGCATCAATTGCATTGCCTCCAAGCCTCAGCATGAGCGCACCAGCCTCACTTGCCAAGGCATGCGCGGAAACAACCACACCATTTTTGCTGGAAAGATTTTTTTGTAATGTATAATTATATGCATTTATTTGCTGCGATTGCGCAGAAAATGAAATAGCAATACAAACCATTATTGTGAGTGGAACTCTTGTACCTGGTGAAAGCATGTCGATATTTTATTCGAATTTAAGTTTTTACAGCAATAATAAGTTTAGTAACTTTATTTTATCTATCTGCAATAAAACAATTGTAAAAACAAGCTTATGAGAAAATTTAATCAGTTGCGTAAGGCAATTCTTTCAGTGTTTATTTTACTAATATCGATTGCTTACGGGCAGGCTCAGAACGGAACTATACGAGGTACGGTTAGTGATGAACGTGGGCCTTTAAGTGGCGCATCAGTAAGTTTAAACGGCGGAGGTAGAGGAACAACAACCGATGCTTCGGGTGTGTATGAACTGAAGGTTAGACCAGGCAGGTACACCGTTACCATTTCTTATGTGGGATTTCAACCATATAGTGCCCTGGTTACAGTTTCAGCAAACCAGACTTCAACTGTTGATGCAACAATGAGTGTTACAGGCACAGGTGAAGATATCGTTATTGTTGGTAGCCGTACTGGCGGGCGCAGTAAACTTTCTACTGCAGTACCTGTAGATGTTATTACCTCAAAAGAATTAAAGAATTATGGACAAGTGGATGCAACCCAAATACTTACCTATATTGCTCCTTCCTTTCAAAGTGCCAGGCAAACCATTACAGACGGAACAGATTTTATAGATCCTGCCGGTCTTCGCGGGTTGGGACCAGACCAAACACTTGTATTAGTAAACGGTAAAAGAAGACACACTTCATCCCTGGTTAATATCAATGGTTCAGTTGGACGTGGTTCAGTAGGGACCGATTTGAATGCTATCCCGGTTGCTTCAATCGAGCGAATTGAGGTATTAAGAGATGGCGCTTCTGCACAATATGGTTCTGATGCCATCGCTGGGGTGATTAATGTTGTATTAAAAAAGAATTACCAGGGATTGTTTGCATCAGCTACCAATGGTGAAAACTTCACACATCTTAATTATGGGGGTGGCCAGGATATACATGATGGCGCAAACAGTCAATACGATTTTTATGCGGGAACCAGGATAGGGAAGAAAGGTGGAAATATTGTTTTTAGTGGGCAATATCTTGGACGTGGTGCAACAAATCGTAGCGGGAATGATAATATTCCTTTGATCTATTATGGCAATAGTGGGGCACTTCCAACCTTAACCGCCAATCCTGCTCTATCAGCAACTGACCAGGCAAATTTTAAGCGCTGGGCTATGGACCTCGATCGTAAGCAAGTTGCTGATAGAAATTATAGTCGTCATAATATTGTTGCAGGAAATGCTGCAAATGAAAACTATGGAGCTTTTGTTAATGGTGGAATTCCAATTTCGAATAAATCTGAATTCTATTTTACTGCTGGTATCAGTCACCGGTCTGGTGCAGCAGAAGGCTTTAGCAGGAATCCAAACTCATTCTCTCAACAGCCTGTTAATGCGGATAGCAATTTAATTTACCCTGATGGCTTCTTGCCTCAAATTCATACCAGATTGGATGACGGGTCTATTATTGCAGGAATTAAAACTAAAATTAGAAGATGGGATGTGGACTTCAGCCATACTTTTGGTGTAAATAAATTGGCTTATAATATTGAAAACACAGGGAATGCCTCATTGCCTCCAACTAATGCAGCACAAACAAGTTTCGACGCTGGAGGTTTAAGGTTTGAGCAGAACACAACCAACCTGGAGTTTTCTAAAAATGTATCTAAATTTGGATCTTTCAGTTCCTTTAATGTGGCATTTGGAGCTGAATTAAGGTTTGAACAATTCCAGATTGCTGCAGGTGAACTTAATTCATATGCTAATGGGGGCCGCCTGGCTTTGATTCCTGCACTTCCTGCTTATTCTGGATATAATAACCAGGTAGTCAGTTTCGGTACAACTCAGGCTGCTGCGGGTGCCCAGGTATTCCCAGGTTTCGGGCCAGCTGATGCCTTACGTAAAGGCCGGAATATAGCTTCAGGATATGTTGATGTTGAAGGTACAATCAATCAATTTTTATTAGGTGTTGCTGCGCGCTATGAAAAATATAGCGATTTTGGTGAGGGTTTAGGCGGCAAGGTTTCAGCCAGATACGAGGTTAGTAAAAATTTTGCTATCCGGGCCAGTGGCAACCTTGGATTCCGTGCACCTTCTTTGCAACAACGTTACTTTCAAAATACATCTACCCAGTTTGTGGGTGGATTACCTTCCCAATCTTTAACTGCTAATAATGACAATCCAATTGTAAGAAATGGTTTTGGCGTTCAACAATTGAAGCCTGAAAAATCATACAGCGCAACTGCTGGAATTGTTGCCAGATCTGGTAACAATATTACTTTTACCGTTGATGGTTATTACATTAAAATAAAAGACAGGGTCGTACTTTCTACTGCTTTCAATAGGTCAAATCCATTAGTGGATTCGATTGTAAAATCTGTAGGGAACCCTACACTTATTAATGGGGTAAACGCTATTCAATTCTGGACGAACGCAGTAGACACACGAACTCTTGGTGTAGATGTGGTATTTACAGACAGAATTCAATTACGCAGTGGTTTACTCACTCTTTCTATAGCTGGTAATTACAATAATAACAAGGTCACCAATTTAAATACAAATTCAAAGATTGATGATGCTAAAAACAATCCAAGTTTAACTGATCCAACAAAGAATCCTGCATTAGACTTGAAGAACGTGCTTTTCGATCGTCAGCAGATCAGTCGTATCGAGGTGGCTCAACCAAAAGCTAAAGTTAATGTCACTTCAAACTACCAGATAAAGAAATGGGATATTACTGTTCGTGGCGTCTATTTTGGAAAAACACGATTTGTGAATAATGTTGATCCTAATGCCAAAAAGATTGATGGCACTCCATGGAATGATATTCTTCCGGATGTTGATCAAACATTTAGTCCAAAAATCATAACCGACCTAACAATCAATTATCGTATTCACAGAGGAATCACTATAGGAATGGGTGCTAACAATTTATTCGATGTCTATCCAGACAGGGTTTTTATTGATCCACGAAACGATATGCAAGCAGTTTATATTAATCCTATTGCTGGAGCAAACCAGGCACCCGGCGGTTATGGTGCAGGTCGTGATGTTAGCAATAGGGGGCGTTTTCTTTATAGTCCTAATCAATTTGGATTTAATGGACGTTATCTCTATGCAAGAGCAGGAGTTGATTTTGGCGAGCTTTTTAAAAAAAAGTAAAGGCCCCGGTAGCAATCCGGGTTCCGGTAATTGAACCAATTAAAGATCGTGATGGTGATGGAGTTGTAGATAGCCTTGATGCATGTCCTGATCAACAAAGGAGTTAGCACAGACAAGATATCAGTTAAAGGATATGATCCGGATAAACCAATCGCAGATAATAAAACACCTGCAGGACGTGCTAAGAACAGGAGAGTGGTAATTAATCTTACTAATCATTGATCTTAATAACCAATTAAATAAAGAGACCTTCTGCGAAAGCAGAAGGTTTTTTTGTTAGCGGTGGTCGAATTTCAGCTATTCTTTTCTTACCTTAAGAAGTTTAATACATAAGTGGCAGTATTTCAAAAAAGGATATTGTTACATTCGTAATTCAATCTTTTATCATGCCCAAGTTTTTGTTAATCATTTTAATCTTCTGCTGTTCTCTTTTTAGTCTCGGTCAATCTCCAGGATCTTATACTTCTTCAGAAATATTATTACACCTAAAGAAGCTAGATGTGCTTGGTAGTGTGCTCTATATTGCCGCTCATCCTGATGATGAAAACTCAAGATTGATGGCCTACCTCGCAAATGATAAATTATACAGAACAGGCTATTTAAGCCTCACCCGCGGTGATGGAGGACAAAATCTTATAGGTGATGAACAGGGAGTAGAACTTGGATTGATTAGAACACAGGAATTGCTTGCAGCACGGCGGATTGATGGAGCTGAACAATTTTTCAGCCGTGCTTATGACTTTGGCTATAGTAAGAATCCAGAGGAAACATTTAAGATTTGGGATAAGGATAAAATTTTAAGTGATGTTGTATGGGTGATCAGGAAGTTTCAACCCGATGTTATTATCACAAGATTTCCGACTACGGGGGAAGGGGGCCATGGCCACCATACTGCATCGGCTATACTGGCTGGAGAAGCATTTGATGCGGCCGCAGATCCAAATAAATTCCCAGAGCAATTTCAATATGGCGTTAAGCCATGGAAAGTGAAACGTCTGTTATGGAATACCTTCAATTTCGGAAATACTAATACACAACGGGAAGATCAATTAAAAATAGAAGTAGGCGGGTACAATGCCTTGTTAGGAAAGAGTTATGGTGAAATGGCTGCTGAAAGCAGAAGCCAGCATAAGAGCCAGGGCTTCGGTGTACCAAGAAGCCGGGGTAGCCAGTTAGAGTATTTTAAAACAGTTAAGGGGGATGCGCCCTTAAGTGATTTGACTGAGGGTGTTGATGAAACCTGGATGAGATTGAAGCAGAGTAATAATGATAAGGATGATCCCAATGCTATTAAAATTTTAATTGATCATGCCATTCAAAATTATTCATTCGAACATCCGGAAAATACAGTTCCTGAGCTGGTTAATATTTATAAAGCAATTTCAAACCTCCAGGATGGTTACTGGAAATCGCAGAAGTTGAAAGAGGTGATAAAACTTATTGAAGAGTGCAGTGGATTATTCATGGAAGCAACCACTGCTCAGCAATATGTAGTACAGGGTGATTCTTTAAAGATAAGCCTCTTATTAAATAACAGGGGAGGGGTAGAGGCAAAGCATCCGACTGCTCACTTATCTGACACATATTGGGTTTTACCGGATGAGCTCAAAAAGAATATTAATCTTAGGCAGACTATAACCATATTTGTTGATTATAATGGAATAACCCAGCCCTATTGGCTTGAAAAGCCTTTGGACAAAGGGAGTTTTGTTGTAAATGAGCAGCAACTGATTGGAAAGCCTGAGAATGATCCGCCAACCGTGAAACTTGCCATACAAATATTCGGGGAAACTATTTTTTTCGAAAAGCCTATACAATTTAAGGCAAATGATCCGGTTCGGGGAGAATGGTATCAACCACTGGTTATACTTCCTAAAATTGAGGTGAATTATAGTAGTAAAACTTATTTATCTATCAATAAAAATCCTGTGAAAGTAAGTGCGTTTGCTAAATCTAATGCCAGCTCACTAAATAATTTTACAATAAAAAATATTCACTCACAAAATGTACAGGAAATTATTTCGGCTGGTTCTAAAGGGAATGAATCTGTTTCAATGTTTTCTGTAAACAATGCTTTGTCGGATTACAGGGAGTTGATAAAAGCAGTCGCCACAGATGGAAAAAATTCGTGGAATGCTTACCGGAAAACTATTCAATATGATCACATCCCAACCATTGTTTATTTTCCACCAGCAGAAACACAACTTGTTGCAATGGACCTGAAAATTTCGGGTAGCAATATAGGTTACATTGCCGGTGCCGGCGATAAAGTGCCTGATGCATTGGAATTAATGGGTTATACCGTGACTATGCTCTCGCAGAAAGATGTTAATCCAGCTAATTTGAAAAGATTCGATGCTATCATAACAGGGGTAAGAGCATACAATATTCATGATTGGTTATCAAATGATCACGATATCCTGATGGATTATATAAAAGAAGGAGGGGTGTTACTTGTTCAATATAATGTGAATGGTTTAAAAGCCAACATTGGTCCTTATCCCTTTACGATCTCAGGGAAGAGGATAACCGATGAAGAAGCCACTGTAAAGTTTTTAGCACCTGATCATCCGGTAATGAATTTGCCTAACAAGATCGTGCAAAAAGATTTTGAAGGATGGATACAGGAACGTAGTACCTATAACGCTGAGAATCTTGATCCAGGATACCAACCTATATTTTCCATGAGCGATCCCGGTGAGGCAGAGCAAAAAGGAAGTCTAATTGTAGCTGATTATGGTAAAGGCCGGTTTGTATACTCGGGGCTAGTATTTTTCAGGGAACTGCCAGCAGGAATACCTGGCGCCTATAGGCTATTTGCCAACTTGTTAGCAAAACGGCAAATGAGCAACAAGGGATCATTGAACCGGTGAATGTTGACTTAATATTATGCGAACAAAATAAATCCGCATGCAAGAAGAAAAAAAATATTGGCGTAATTGGTACATAGCCATTGTTATCTTTCTTATTGGCCAGATTATATTCTATAATCTTATTACGCTCTATTTCAAGTCGAAATAAATACCCGATGTTGGTAAATCGCTTCTATTACATATCGAATAACCTGGCATTATGAGCAGCCCGGATTGGGTCATATTGATCGTCACGCTCTGCGTAATTATTCTATATGGCGTTTACAAGGGCCGGACAACCAAAAACCTGGATGGATATTTTTTAAGTAACAGAAGTATGCCGTGGTACCTGGTGTTGCTAAGCATCATGGGTACCCAGGCAAGTGCAATTACATTTTTAAGTGCGCCAGGGCAGGCCTATACAGATGGGATGAGGTTTGTACAATACTACTTTGGATTGCCCCTTGCAATGATCGTTATCTGTATATTTTTTGTGCCGGTTTTCAAGCGTCTAAAAGTGTATACTGCATATGAATTTTTGGAGAACCGGTTTGATGTAAAAACAAGGACCTTCACTTCATTCCTTTTTCAACTCTCGCGTGGACTTTCAACAGGGATCAGCATTTATGCGCCTTCCCTAATCTTAAGTTCTTTGCTTGGATGGAATATTTTCTGGACAAATATCATAATGGGGGGCTTACTGATAATTTATACAGTAACCGGTGGTGCAAGGGCGGTAGCTTATACACAGAAGTTACAGCTTATTATTATTATTACAGGAATGGTGATTGCCGGATATATGGTTGTTCACCTGATGCCTTCAAACGTTGGGCTCGTAGATGCCTTACAGATGGGAGGAAGGGCAGGAAAGATGAATATTATTACTTCCGGAACTACTATTAAAGGGTTTGACTGGAAGGATAAATACAATATATGGAGTGGGGTGATTGGGGGATTTTTCCTTGCATTATCATATTTTGGCACCGATCAAAGCCAGGTAGGAAGGTATCTGACGGCAAAGGACAACCACGAGAGTAAGATTGGCCTGCTCATGAATGGGTTGGTAAAAGTGCCCATGCAATTCCTCATCTTACTGATAGGGGTACTCGTGTTTTCCTTTTATCAATACAATAAGTCGCCGATTTATTTCAATGACACCCAGGTAGTCCTTGCAAAAGAAACAACTTTTAAAGATTCATTGGTTCGGGTTGAAAGTCTGTATCAACATCTTGCAGCGCAGGATAACCATGGCGCGGATTTACTTAAAGGAGAATACAGAAGGATCCTGAAAAAAGCATTACCCGATCAGGATGTAAATGATGCAAACTATATTTTCCTTCGTTTTGTGATAGATCATCTTCCCGAGGGATTAATTGGACTTCTGATAGCTGTGATATTTTTAGCAGCGTGGGGTAGCATAGCAGCAGCCTTGAATGCATTGGCATCTTGTACTGTGGTTGATATACATAAAAAATTCATAAATAAGGAGCTTACTCCAAGAATGGATTACAGGATCTCGAAATTATATACGCTTTGTTGGGGAATCTTCTGCATAGTTGTAGCAGAGTCTGCAAGTAATCTTGGGAATAGTTTAATTGAAACGGTGAATATACTTGGGTCATTATTTTATGGAGTAATACTGGGAATTTTCCTTGTTGCTTTTTGGTTCAAAAGGATCATGGGAACGGCAACTTTTTATTCGGCGATTATATCAGAGATCATTATCATCATCATTTACAAAGCTGATGTGATCTCATTTTTGTGGCTTAATGTGATAGGGGCACTTTTAGTAATTGGGATTTCATGGGTATTGCAGATGCTTGCTCCGAGGAAAGTTTAGACCCGGATATTTGCTTCAAAACTTGATTTGTAAATTGGATTTTACTTTGTAAAGGGAGAATGACTTTAAAGCTCCACTAAGATATTTATTTCAAATTGAAGTTGTCAGCTTATAATGTTGCTTCTATTATTTTCATTGGAGATTTTGTCAGGATGATACGGTTCAATTTTAGTCCTGCCTTCTGCAATAGTATTCTGAATTCATCTTCTGTTCTTTCTTTACCAGCAAGTAATACTTGCATATGAAGGTCATAAAAAAGCCCAACCATTATTGTTTAATGCAATCAAATCAATAGCTATCGCAAATCGTAAAATTCTGAAAAGTATGTTGGAGTTAAGTTTACATTCAGAGGATAGTTGCTCTAATGTTTTTGTTGTACCTCTTAACTGCTCAATCACACCTGATTTTATGAGTGTGTAGATAACATTGGTGTTTGCAAATCCCAATCCGAGGTGCCAGATTTTAATATTTGGAGGCATTTGTTTATTTTCCATAATGATTTGTTTTATTTAAGGAATTAAATGTCGGGATTATATTTATAAAATATTACAAGCCGCGGGTGAATAATTTCCAGAGTTACAAGCAGATGCATTTTTGCTGAAAATCCTTAAGAATTATTTCTAACTTTAGGGATGAAAAATACTATACTGTTTAGCATGCTTTTTTTTAGTTTGTTAAATGGATTTGCACAAGTTTCTATCAGCCCCACCAATTCGCAGCCAAACAGCAGTGCTATGTTGGATATATCCAGTAATAATAAAGGGCTGCTTATCCCAAGATTAGGACCAGGGCAACGTGTGGGGATCCTTAACCCCGCAAAAGGTTTGATGGTGTACGATACCACCACTTCCAGCTTTTGGTTATACAACGGGGCTATCTGGGATGAACTGCAAAATGTATCTTCCAATCCATGGGCAAAAAATGGCTCAAATATTTACAACACAAATGCCAGCAATGTTGGTATTGGCAAAAGTACACCCGGTGCAAAACTGGAGGTTTTTGATACAGTGAACTCTAATGTTGCGAGGTTTAATGGAGGTGATAATATGTGGATCACGATTGCAGAAAAAAATATCAACAGAGGCTATATCGGTTCGTATGCCGGTAATCCCGAAGATGTAGATTTCGGAACTTATGGGAGTAATTTTACTGGTAAGGTTCATTTAGCGACGATGGATATACCACGCCTTACCGTTGCAGCAGCGGGGAATGTAGGTATTGGCACTACTACCCCTCAACAACAGCTGGATGTAAATGGTGGAATCAAAATCGGTGATGCCAATTCAAGTCCTATGGCCGGCACAATCCGCTTTAACCCGGCCAATAATGATTTTGAAGGTTTCGATGGTACCCGGTGGAAAAGCCTCACCGCCAGCAATAACCTTCCCCCGCAGACTTTTCCCAATGATGATCCCAACAGCAATGCCAGCGATAATTTTGGCTCTGCCGTAAAAATATGGGAAGATTATATTTTTGTTGGTGCTCCGAATTATAAAGTAGGCTCAAGCATTAACCAAGGTGTGGTAAAGGTATATCGGAGAAGCATCCTGACGAATAATTTCGAGCTATTTCAGACAATAACAGCATCTGATGGTGTTGCCGGCGACAAGTTTGGTTTTAGCATGGATGCAACAACCATCAACGGGGATTGCCCCGGTGAAGGAACCTATGGGGGTATCTACCTGGTGGTAGGCGCACCAAATAAAAATTCAAACAGGGGATGTATATATCTATACCGTTTCGACTATGCTTCGGATCAGTTTATTTCCGTGACGAATAATTTTTCATCCAGCGACGGAACGGCTAATGATAATTATGGGTATGCAGTTTCGATACAGCCCGGAAACACCCAGTTGGTGGTTGGTGCTCCGTTAAAAACTATCAATGGCTTCTTTGCCCAGGGTCGGGCATACGTGGTCAGCTTCTTATATGATTTTGTTAGCCCTTGTACAAGTTCACTTGTTACGGGGTTGGCAGAAACAACTATTTTGAACATGAAATCTAATGCTGCCAATTGTTACTTTGGATCAGCCCTGTCTTCAGGTTGTAAATTGTTGACGGGCGGGACACAGGATAATTTCTTTGCAGTGGGGGCAAGTTTCAGAACAGTGAATGGCAATACCAGCCAGGGCGTTGTATATATGTTCAGGCAGGGAACATCGCAGCAGGCGGGCTTATATGATTCGATAGCCCTTGCGGATGATGGGAATGCATTGGATTATTTTGGCAATGCCATTAGTATTGAAAATGGTACAGGAGTAGTAGCTATTGCTGCCTACAACAAAGAGAGTGGGGCCAATGCAAACCAGGGAGTTGTATACCTGTTTAAAGATACGATCAATGGCGTAGGTACAAGATGGTGGAAACAAATATACAAGTTCACTTCTCCGGATGGGATTGCCGGTGATCATTTTGGTTCTGCTATGGATTGGGAGGGAAATATATTAATGGTTGGAAGCAGCAACCGTGATGATGGAGCTTTGGATGCCGGTGCGGTATATGTGTATAAGCGAATACCCTACCAGATATATGGATTCCAGTTTCAAAAGAAGATCACCGATATCACCCCGCAGGCAAGTGCTATGATGGGTAAAAGCATTTCTCAAAGTACCACTAAATATGTATTTGGAATTCCGGATTGGGATATACCAGGCAAGGTTGATGCGGGGAAGATAATTATTGGCGATATCTTTTATTAAAAGCACAAAGCAGGGTGACTTTTATAACAGGTGGGCGTCAAGTGATCCGGCTGGGACTCGAACCCAGGACCCATACATTAAAAGTGTATTGCTCTACCAACTGAGCTACCGAATCATACCCCTTTTTTAAAGGGAGTGCAAAAATAAGGTAAAATGCCCTTGCATCAAATTTTTTAGAATTTATTTTATAGCTTTCCCACCTCATGGTATAAGTTTAATTTTTAGCACCATGTTCTGTACCTATTTTTGTTCATAATTTTCAGTATGTCTGATATTTTTAAAGATAAAGTAATTGCCATTACCGGTGGAACTGATGGTATTGGAAAAGCGCTGATAGACGCCCTTATTAACAGAGGGGCGAAGATTGCCACTTGCGGCAGAAGCCAGGATAAGCTTTACAGGCTCCAGGTGCAATATTCTAACCAGCTGATCCACGTTGTATCCGCAGATGTCAGCAATGAACAGGATTGCAAGAGTTTTATCAATTCTACCTTACAAACTTTCGGAGGAATAGATTTTCTTATTAATAATGCAGGCATCTCTATGCGGGCACTTGTTTCTGATACAGACCTTGCTACCATAAAAAAAGTGATGGATGTCAACTTCTGGGGAACCGTATACTGCACAAAGTTTGCATTGAACTCTATTATTGAGCGTAAAGGAACAATAGTGGGTATTTCATCGATAGCCGGATATCGTGGATTACCAGGCAGAAGTGGCTACAGCGCGTCAAAATTTGCTGTCAATGGCTGGCTGGAAGCACTGCGTACAGAAGTAATGGACAAGGGAGTTAATGTGATGTGGGTATCGCCTGGTTTTACAACATCCAATATCCGTAATGTGGCACTTAATAATGAGGCAAAGCCTCAGGGAGAATCACCTATGGATGAAGATAAAATGATGACCGCTGAGGATTGCGCTTACCATATAATAAAAGCAATTGAAAAAAGAAAACGTACATTGGTACTAACCTTCACAGGCAAACGAACCGTTTTTATGAATAAATTCTTTCCCCGCTGGGCAGATAAATTAGTGAAGAAATACTTTTTTAAAAATGGACAACTTGTCAAATGATAATTATTAATTTATAGTTATTAATTATTATATGCCAATAATTACACTTACATCTGATATCGGAAGCCAGGATTTCCTTGTGGGAGGAATTAAAGGGCAGTTATTACAAACTAACCCGGATTTCAATATCATAGATATTTCTCATGATCTCTCACCTTTCAATTATCCACAGGCTGCCTATGTTTGCCGCAATGCGATCAAAAACTTTCCATCTAAAACATTTCACCTGGTATTGGTGAATCTATTCGAAAAGCGCCCCGAGCACCTGCTATTGACCATGCACAACAACCAGTATATCGGTTGCGCAGACAACGGTTTGATCACTATGATCCTTGAAGAAGTGCCCCAGGAGATCGTAGCATTGCCACTAAGCAAATCTGAACAGAAAAATACCTTATACTGCGCATCAGTATTCGCAAAAGCATTCTTACAAATATTAGCAGGAGTTCCATTGTCTGAAGTGGGAGATAGCTCTATCTCAATAGAAGTAAAAAATCACTTGCGTCCACTGCTTGGCAACAACTGGATAGAAGGCCAGATCATTTTTATCGACAACTTTGAGAATGTAATAATCAATATTACTAAAGATGAATTTGAAGAACAGCGTCGGGGCCGAAGTTTTAAGATCGTTTTCAAACGTGATGAGATCATTGATAAGATAAGCGAAACCTATGCTGATGTTAATGAAAGTGAGAAACTTGCCTTATTTAATTCCGCAGGATATCTCGAGATAGCGATCAATAAAGGCAATGCTGCTGGCTTGTTTGGATTGCAAGGTTATTCTGAAAAACCTTCCACACAAAACCAGTACCTTCAGAACAGGCTGCTATACCAAACTGTAAGAGTATATTTTGAATAAGCGTGGGTAGGTGGCAATACGAATGGCTATCCGGATCTTTTCCTGTAATTTAAAATTGCCCAACTATTAAAGAAGATTGCAAATCCGAGCAAAGCGAAAATATGGTATCTTATATCTGCAAGCCCGCTGCCTTTTAATACTACCATGCGCATCACTTCAATAAAATAAGATACGGGGTTGAACTTTGTGATTATTTGCGCCCAGCCAGGCATACTTTCAATGGGCGTATATAATCCACTGAGCAAATTAAATATCATGGTAATGAAAAACGATACCAGCATGGATTGCTGTTGCGTTTGCGCGTAAGTAGATAACAGTAAACCTAACCCTAATATAGCGAGCAGGTAGATAGATGCAAAAATATAAATGGTAATATAATGCCCGAGTGGCACAATGCCATACACTAATCTCGCAATAAGCAAACCCATTGTAAGCACAGTAATAGCAAGCATCCAGAAAGGAATAAGTTTGCCTAATATGAATTGTATCTTTTTGATCGGGCTCACATTGATCTGTTCGATCGTTCCCATTTCTTTTTCGCGAACAATATTATTCGCGGCAAATGAAGAGCCAATCATCGTAACAAGCATCACCAGTATTCCCGGCACCATGAATACGCGATAATTCATATTGGGATTATACCAATCGGAAGAAGTAACCTGGATGGTTGGCTGAGGGTCGAAACGTGGGTATTGTATCCATTGTAAGCGTATATCCTGGTTATAATTCTGTATAATACCTTGAATGTATGCTCCACCCAAACCGGCCTTCACACCATTGATGGCATTCACTGCTACAAATAAAGTAGCTTCATTTTCTTTTACAAGATTTCTTTCAAATTGAGATGGTATTTCCAGAATCAGGTCTGTTTTATCCTGTTCAATAGCATGCAATCCCTGAGGGAATGTTGCGCTGTAATCTTTCAGCCTGAAATAACCGGATGAAATAATTTTATTAACCAGTTTGCGTGAATATTCTGTGTGGTCATGATCCACTACACCGAGATTGATATTTTTAATTTCATAGTCTGCAGCAAGAGGTAGTATGAGTAGTTGTACCATCGGCATGATGAATAATATCCTAATGATAGAGGGGTCCCGGGATATTTGCCGCAGCTCTTTCTGTAATAAAAATTTCAGGGCTCTCATGCCAGCCTGATTTTAAATTTATAAATGCTTATCCCGAGCAATGACAGTGTCATCGCAACCAGGATCAGTGTTTCTTTCCACACTGCCATAATCCCAAGCCCCTTGATCATGACGGCTTTTACAATAATATAATACCATTTTGCCGGCACTATATTGGAGATCAACTGCAATGCAAAAGGCATATTTTCTACCGGGAACAAAAAGCCGCTGAATAAAAGTGTGGGCAAAAACAAACTCATCATGGATGTGAACATTGCTATCTGCTGTGTTTTTGCGCCATTTGAAATTAATATCCCGATGGAAAGAGACGTGATTGTAAATAAAATGCTTTCTGCAATCAATAACAATAAACTACCGGTAATGGGCACGTCAAGAGCATACACGCTCAATAATAATATACTTGCTATGTTCAGCATCGAAACAAAAAGATAGGGAATTGTTTTTGCGATAATTATTCTGAAAGGCTTTAATGGGGAAACGAGAATTACTTCCATTGTGCCCATCTCTTTTTCTTTTACAATAGCAATGGATGTCATCATTGCGCAAACCAACATCAGCACCAACGCCATTACACCGGGAACGAAATTGTATGCTCCTTTTAATTCGGGGTTATATAACATGCGCACCTGTGTTTTGATGGTGTAAGGCAATCGTTCATTTTGATATAGTGTCTTCTGGTAATCGTTAATAATAGAAGTTGCATAATTGGTAAGCATATTGGCAGTGTTAGGATCAGAAGCATCGGCGATCAATTGTATTTGCGCATGGTTGCCCTGCAAAAGATCGTCGCGAAACCCACGAGGAAAAACAACTGCCATCCTGATTTTCCCCTGACGGAATGTAGCTTCAATATCTTTATATGAATACACATTTTTTATTAAGTTGAAATATCGGCTTGAAGCTATTTCGTTGGAAATGGCAGTAGTACTTTCATCTTTGGATTGGTCAAAAATGGCAATTTTTGAATTCTTCACTTCATTGGTTAACGCAAAGCCGTATAATACGATCTGCACTACAGGCATACATACAAGAATAAACAGCGTGCGCCTGTCCCTCCATATATGGAGCCATTCTTTTTTTACAAAAATGAAAAATTGTTTCATTGAGCCATAAGTTGATATGTTTATTAGTTGAAAAGTTGATAAAGTGAAATCTCAAGGTTAACTAAAATACTTTTCAACTAATCTCCAGTCCGTACTGCCTTCCTCGCTAATTGCAAAAAAACGCCATCCATTGATTTTGCTGAATAATCTTTCATCATGTTTGAAGGAGAGTCGAGTGCCTCCATTCTTCCGTCAACCATAATGGAAACACGATTGCAATATTCCGCTTCATCCATATAATGCGTTGTCACAAAAATGGTAATTTCTCTTGCAGATGCTTCATAAATCAGGCTCCAGAATTCTCTTCGTGTTATCGGGTCAACGCCACTTGTCGGCTCGTCTAAAAAAACAATGGCAGGATCATGCACTACAGCGATAGAAAAAGCGAGCTTCTGTTTCCATCCTAGTGGTAATGCACGCACCAATGTTTTTTCCTGTCCTTCCAGGTTCAATTGCTTTATCAGTGAGTAAGTCTTTTCTTTTATCTGTTTATCAGTAAGACCGTATATCCCTGCATAAAACCGGATATTTTCGCGAATGGTCAGGTCTTCATAAAGCGAAAACTTCTGGCTCATGTACCCGATATTTTTTTTGATCAGTTCATTTTGCTTGTATACATCATAACCCGCAACAGAAGCTGAACCTGATGTGGGTAATGACAATCCGCACAGCATGCGCATAGCTGTTGTTTTGCCGGCTCCATTGGCACCAAGGAATCCAAAAATTTCACCTTTCTGCACATCAAAAGTGATCTTGTCAACAGCGGTAAAGGCCCCAAACCGTTTGGTCAATTCTTTTGCTATTATAACTTTTTCCTTTTGCATAATTTATTCTTTCATCAATGCCATGAAACAATCTTCAATATTGGGTTCAATAGAATGTATCTCAACCTGTGTGTAATTTCCTTTTTGCGCAATCTGTTCGAGTTTCTCTTTATTATTTTCCTGAACTTTAAAAGCTACATGATGATATTGTCCAAAGGGATAACAACTTTCAACTGACGGATCATCTTTAATCGCTTTCATCAACCGGAACATTTCATTTGCCCTGACCGCCCACAATGGTTTTTTAAATTCACTGATAACCCCTTTGGGTGTATTGACAGATAAGATCTCTCCTTTTTGGATCAATGCTACACGGTCGCATAAACTTGCTTCGACCATGTATGGAGTTGACACGAGTATAGAAATTCCCTGTAGTTTCAGCCGATGCAGCATTTCCCAGAATTCTTTGCGTGATACAGCATCAACACCTGTTGTTGGTTCATCCAGAAATAATACAGATGGTTTGTGTATCAGTGCGCAACTCAGTGCCAGCTTCTGTTTCATGCCTCCCGATAATTGCCCGGCTCTGCGCATTTTAAAAGGTTCTATTTGTTGGTAAATATCCTTTACCAAATCATAATTCTCTTCAATGGAAGTATTAAATATCGCTGCGAAGAATTCGAGATTTTCCTGCACTGTCAGATCCTGGTACAATGAGAATCTTCCCGGCATATAGCCAACCCGGTTGCGAATCTGTTTGTATTCTTTCACTACATCGAAGCCATCTACGGAAGCATTGCCGCTATCTGCAAGCAAAAGAGTGGTAAGAATCCGGAATAATGATGTTTTGCCTGCACCATCAGGTCCAATGATACCGAATATTTCTCCCTTATCAACAGAGAAAGAAATTCCTTTTAAAGCATCCACAACTGTTTTTTTGGTACGATAACTTTTAACTATATTTTCGACTATTACAGCTTGCATATTTTTTATTTGAACTTTATCTCGCCATACATCCCGATCTTCAGGTAACCATCATTCTTTACATGAATCTTTATAGCATACACAAGGTTCGCACGTTCGTCTTTTGTTTGAATTGTTTTGGGAGTGAATTCCGCTTTATCCGATATCCATGTTATCACCCCGGTATATTCCCTGTATTTGGTTGCGTTACTGTCTACCAATACCTTTACCTGCTGATTTAGCCGGACCTGTGATAACTGCGTTCCCGTTATATATGCGCGTAAGGTAATTACAGAAAGGTCCGCTATCTTGTATAATGCCTTGCCTGCTGAGGTTACTTCTCCTGCCATTGCGTATTTGGTAAGGACTGTCCCATTGATGGGATTTGAGATGTTGGCACGCCTCAATTGATCTTCTATTTGTTCAACTGATTTATGCAGTGGTGTAGATTCACTCAATATCGAGCTGTTCTGTGTTCCTGTTGTTGTTTGCTGTACTTTTATTTGTTGTTCGCTTACTGTAATTTGTTTTTGCAGAACAACTATCTGCGTATTCAAGTCATCTAATTGTTTTGTTGTAGCGGCATCTGCTTTAATAAGCCTTTCGGTACGAGCCTTTTCATGAAATGCATTATTTAACTGGGCTTTTTGAACGGCTATCTGATCCTGCAACAATATTAGCTGTGGTCTAACGTCCATGGTTTTCTGATACAATGAATTAATGGTAGCCTCTACCTGTGCTTTCTGTAATTCAAGTGGCACAGAATCAATAACTCCCACCACGCTGTCTTTGGCAAGAACGGAGCCTTCTTCAATATTCAGCGACAATATCTTCCCAGGTAGTTCTGAAGATACGATTACTTCATCCGCCTCAAATGTTCCTGATGCATCAGATACCTTGTTGTTCAAATTACATCCTGCGAGTATGGCAGGAAGCATACTAACGTATAAGAATTTAAGGATCTTCATTTGTATTATTTTATGGCTATTATTGATTTTTGATATTGCCCATGGTATTCTGATAAGTGTATTGTGACTGCAATAGTTGCACTTCATGAAGAATAAGATTTTGCCGTGCCTGGTCTTCGGCATTTACTTGTGTGATGTAATCATGTGCACTTAGCACACCATTTTCCAGTTGGGCATCCGCCGCATTCTTCACCGATTCACGCAGGCTGATAATTCCTTTGTCTTTTTTAATGAGTTCAACGTATTTTTCCATACCTGCATTCTGTTGTTTTTGAGTAATGCGTGTATTGTACAAGAATGTTTCTTTCTGGATATCGAGTGTTTTTCTGTTTATATCTAATAATTGTTTTTGATCTTTCAAAGTGTACAAACTGCCCAGATTCCAGTTTAAACGTATTCCGCCTAAGTAGTACCATGCAAAATCATTACTGAGTAAATTCAGGCCGGGGCGCCCGTATCCACCCTGCATATATAAACTGAATTTAGGTCGGAGCTGTGTCTTCAATAACTGATCCTGCAGGTCATAACTCTTTCTTTTATATTCATAGAATAATAATTCAGGCCTGCTGATGCTGTCTGTATATGAAGGCGTAGCCGGCTTTTCAAGAATTGTATTTTCATCAAGCGGATTACCAATAAATAACCCGAGCATATCTAAATATGCTTTTTTTGTTGCATTCAGCTCTACCTGGGATTGTTCTGCTTGCAAAAGTTGCGCTTCCAGTTCATCCACGCTGCTTCTGAAAGCAATTCCGTTTGCTACAAGTGCTTTTGTTTTATCAATTCCATTTTGTATTTCTTTCTTTAGCAGGCCGTTTTGCTTTAACTGTTCATTCATTAGTAAAGCCCCAAAGAATAATTGGTTGACACGGTCATACAATGCATATAATTCTACCACAAGATCCTGCTGCTGGATAATTTCATTTGTTTGAGCAGTTTGCTTTTGATTCTTTATCACACCCCCATCATAAATCACCTGGTCAATTTCACTGTATATTTTATATTGGTCTTGGCTGATTTGTGGTACAGAAAAACCTGCAATCGGAATTTGAATAGGAAAATTTGTTACCGCCGACTGATAAGTGGCTTGCCCGTTAATCGATAATACAGGCAAATAGCCCTTTGCTGCATTCGAAACAGAATATTCTCTTGTTTTAGTAATAAGGTTTCTCTGTTTAATTAAGGGATAATTTTTTAGTGCCTGTTGATATGCTTCTTCAATGGTCAGGTGTGTTGGTAACTGCGCATATATCTTACCTCCGGGTAACATGGTTAAAATGATAATGAAAATCTGTGCAATTATCCTGATTAACCAAATAGGTATTTTTGACATAGAAAATTATCTTTTGATTGACTCAATAATAAATTTGGGTATTTCCGTTTTTCTTTGATCCATGAAATCCCTGAACTGCAATTCATCCATACCACTTGACATCATCATCATCGGTTTTGCAATAAATGGAAAAATGCACATGGAGATCATATTAATAAACAAGTGAGCCGGGCTAACTGGCTTTATCTTTCTATTCTTGATTTCCATCTCTATCTGTCCTACAAATTTTGAAAATAGAAACTCCCTGTTCTTCCAGAACCTTTCTCTGAAACGGTGTGGTTGTTTATTGACCTCATTCAGTACAAACAAGGGTAGATAAGCATTTTGCTGCATCATATCGATATATTCACTGCAAAAACTTTCAATTTTTTCAAACAGGGGAATGTCGGAATCTATTATATCAGCGATTTTTGGGAAAAACTGGTTTGACGCTTCTTTAAAGATCAACTCAAAGAGTTTTTCTTTATTCCGGAAATAGTAGTGAAGTAATGCTTTATTAATTCCCGCTTCATCAGCAATATCCTGCATTCGTGCGCCCGCCATTCCCTTTAAGAAGAAGACTTTTTTAGCGGCTATGAGAATTCGTTCGTGCGCAGTATCATTTTTCTTTTTGTTAACCATATATTTTAACCATATATTTTAACCAAATAGTTAATACTAAGGTAATATGATTTGATTATATCTGATAATATATTCAAAGAAAATTCTATTTCGGTTTTGAGCGAATGATTATCATCATTATTGCTCATGATAATGGTCAAGCACACTTTTGGGACGTTTAGCTGATTAAAAACTTACAGAACTATTGTAATAAGGCTACCTTCGTAAACAATACTCTCACTGAAAAGCAATCTTAGAGAAACAATATATCGCCTGAAATAGAAACTGAGAGAAAGTAAAAAAAAATAAATATCAGGTTGGATGAAACAGTATAAAAAAAATCACACAAAAGATGTTTTTTCTGAAATACTTCCACAAGCAATTTCCGTTCTTAAAAGATCAATTCTTGATCCTTTGCTTGGGGATAATCTAATGCGTAAATACGCCAACGAAAAATCTCCTCTCCGGTCTGAATTGTTTTCATCAGGACAGATGCAGCAATATGCTTTAAAGTTGGCTAAAAGCCATAAACTAACTCAGAGAAAATCTTCGGAACAACTTTTGAAGCGCCTTGCAGAAAATGAAGATGTTTTACTGGATGTTCATAGCTTATTAACTGAAACTGTAAGATTAAAAAAACGTATAGCACCTGCAGGCGAATGGCTGCTGGATAATTTTTACCTAATAGAAGAACAGATATATACAGGCAAAAAACATTTACCAAAAGGATATAGCAAAGAATTGCCACAACTTGCAAAAGGCCAGTCATTGGGACTTCCGAGGGTATATGATATTGCGGTGGAACTTATTTCGCACAATGATGGGCGCGTAGATATGAAAAGTTTATCTGGATTTATTAACTCGTATCAATCTGTAATTACCTTAAAATTAGGGGAGCTGTGGGCCATTCCAATTATGCTTCGTTTAGCATTACTTGAAAATTTAAGACGACTGGCTACTCAATTTGCAGTTGACATTCTAAATAAAAACCTTGCCGATTATTGGGCGGATGAGATGATTGACACAGCTGAAAAAGATCCTAAAAACCTGGTGCTGGTTATTGCAGATATGGCAAGGTCAAATCCACCAATGGAAAGTTCTTTTGTGGCCGAACTAACAAGAAGGTTGCAGGGAAAGGGTTCTTCTTTGGCATTGCCGCTTAGCTGGATAGAACAAC
>JADGPY010000160.1 GCA_017882205.1 Chitinophagaceae bacterium | reverse complement strand
GACCCGTCGGAACTATTTGAACGCTTTAAAAAAGATAAGGTAAGCTCAGAGTCATTAGGGCTTGGATTGTCAATAGTGAAAAGAATATGCGAGAGATATGGTTACAAAATCAAATATGATTATGCTAGATTACATACAATAAGCATCCAGTTTTAAGCCTGCCGGCAGGCAGGCTTAAAACTTGTTTTTAAACCTTCAAATTTTCAACAGAATCATATTTTAGATTTGTTTTTCATTAATAAATATATCATCATGAAAAAATGTATCCTGTTCTCGTTAGTTGCCTCATTTTTAATAGCAGGCACATCCTTTGCACAAAAAGGGAAGAAATTAGAGGTACCTGCTGTGGTAAAAACTACACTTGCTAAAAAATACCCAGCTTCATCTACAGCTAAAGTTACCTGGGAAATGGAAAAAGGTAATTACGAAGCGAATTGGGGTGGAAAATCAGGGGAGGATAATTCAGTTCAGCTTACACCTACTGGCGATTTCATCGAGATTGTAAAAGCAATTCCTGTAAGCCAGCTTCCCCAACCGATTCTTACCTATGTTAAAGAACATTACAAAGGTGCTAAAATATCGGAAGCAGGGAAAGTAACAGATGCCCAGGGTAAATTGTTTTATGAGGCAGAAGTGAATAGAAAAGACGTCATTTTTGATGAAAAGGGAAACTTTGTAAAGACTGAAAAATAAGTAAGAATATTTTTTCTGAATGTTCTATTTATTTGTAGAGACGTTTATATGCGCCTCGGTGAAAGCCGGGGTTTTTTGATAATGAATGGGTAGGTGGAGTGATTTATGATGGCTCGGTTTTGGTAGAAGATGTCTAAAAAAACAAAATTTCTTCAAAATTAGGTCGGACATTCGCGCAGGAATTCAAATAAATAATTAATGAAGAAGACAATTTTGATCGCATTATCAATACTGATGCTTGTTGAAAGTAAGGCTCAAATACCCGGCGGCAATACCATCACCGGAATAGTAATCGATTCAACTTCAAGGGCTCCCATGGAATATGCTACAGTTACTTTATTTGTAAAAGGGGACAAAAAGCCTTTGACCGGGACAACTACAAATAATACAGGCAGCTTTACTTTGACAGAAGTACCAGATGGAACATTTACTATTGTATTTGAGTTTATTGGATACTTTGCTTATACTATCAATGATATTACAGTCAATAAAAAGAATAGGGAACTTTATTTAAAATCTATCCGGTTATCACGGAAAAAAGGAGTATTACAAGGTGTTACAGTGGTAGCACAGGGAAAATTAATTGAAAATAAGATTGATAAAATGGTTTTCAATGCTGAAAAGGATCTTACTTCTCAATCCGGAGTGGCAACTGATGTGTTAAAAAAAATACCACAGGTATCAGTAGACGCGGATGGAAATGTAGAGTTATCCGGGAGTTCGGGGATACGTTTCCTGATCAATGGAAAACCCTCCTCTGCTTTTGGAAGTAGTATTGTAGATGTATTACAATCTATTCCTGCCAGCCAGATAAAAAGTATTGAAGTGATCACTAACCCTGGTGCAAAATATGATGCCCAGGGGTTAGGAGGGATTATCAATATCATTTTAAAAACGAATTCAGCCCGTGGATATAATGGTAATTTATCATTAACCGCAAGTACACGGATGGAAAATGGTTCTTTCAACTTTAATGCACGTAAAGGAAACTTTGGAGTAAATGCATTTATCAGTGGGAATGCCAGGTTAAATTCTACAACCCCATATGTTTCTGATCGATTAACTTCTGATAGTAATAATACCACTTCTTTTCATCAGGAGGGAAGCAGCCTGTTTGAAAGACATGGTTTCCAAACTGGATTCGGGTTTGACTGGACCTATAATAAAAAAAATGAATTTTCAGGATCATTATCTTACGATGACTTTGGGAATACCGGGAATGGTTTTAATAATCAGATTCTGCAAATAAATAAAGGAACTACTATACCTGATATTCTTTCCCTGTCACATTCAAATAATACTTTTAAATTCCACAACCTGGATGCAAGCCTCGATTTTAAAAGAACATTTACCAAAGAGGACCAGGAATTGGATATTAGTGTTAATACCAGCACCGGGAATAACCACAATATGTTTGGTAATTATCAATCCATATTACCACAGGATTCTATTAATTATGGCACTAAAAGTGAGAACCCAGGTAAAATTAATGAATCTGAGATCAGGATAGATTATACTCAGCCATTGAAAAAAGATATGAACCTTGGAGTGGGAGGTAAGGTGAGTTTTTATGATATTAATAGCTCTTCAGAGGTACTTAGTTATCAGCCTTCTTCTCTAAGCTATGTATTAAATCCTTTTTTATCCAATAATCTCAAATACAACCAGAAGGTATACGCCTTATATACAGAATTAAGTTTCCCTATTTCTAACTTATTTGAAACCAAAATTGGAGGACGGTATGAGCGTACAGAAATAAACTCATTTTACTCTAATGCCCAACAACAGGCAAAGAGCCCGGGATATAACACGTTTGTTCCTTCTATATTTTTTTCAAAGAAAATAGGGGAAAATCAAACCATAAAGCTTAGTTATTCTAAGAGAATTGAAAGGCCGGATTACCATGATCTAAACCCTTTTATAAATACCAATGATCCCAAGAACCTTACTGCCGGCAATCCACATCTTCAACCCGAGATCGGGCAGCGATATGAATTAGGGTACAGCATGGAACTTGGTACACTTGGCTCATTTATGATCAACTTATTTTACAGGGTAAATGATCACGATATCCAGCCTTATATTGTCTATTATCCTTCTTTCCGGGTCGGTGATTCTGTATATACGAATGTATCAGTCAGTACCCGGCAAAATATTGGGATGGAAAAGAATGCAGGCGTCAACCTATTCGGGGACTTTCACTTTACATCAAAGTTAAATGTGCGATCCAATGTTTTCTTTTTTGAGAGGCATACAATAAATACTCTTGACAAAGGATTTAATTCAAATAGTTTTAATTACCGGTTCAACCTAAATGCTACTTATCAATTTTCAGGGAACCTTTTAGCAGAATTTTTTGGAAACTTTAATTCTTCCAGGCATGAAGCACAGGGAATATATCCATCCTTCACTTCTTACAGCATGGCTATACGTAAACAATTCTGGAATAAGAAAGGAAGTCTTGCCCTTACAGCATCCAATCCCTTTGGCGAATATGTAAATCAAAAAACAGTGTTAATGGGGCCGAATTTTGCTGTGAATAGCCTGCGTCAAATGCCAACAAGGTATATTGGTATTAACTTTGCCTGGAAATTTGGCAAATTAGAATTTAAGAAAAATAATGAAGAGAAGGACTCTAATTTAAATGCCCCTTCTGAATAAGGGGGAAAATTGATTTTTGGTTACTAAATATTTACTATTAAATTTGATAAGAAGTAATTTCAATAAGTTTAAAAAGGCTATTAATTTAAATCCATGTAATTTCATTTGGGGCAAACAGCCACAACTTTAATAAATAAACATCATGGCACGACCAGTTAGAAACAATGAAATTGAGGGTAAGCTCAATACATTAAAAGGCCAATTGGCTGAGTATAAAGCTGAATTAAAGACAGTCCATCCCACTTTTAATATATCAAAAGGTGGAAAAAGGGGTAGTAATATTATTGCTACTATTTCAAAATTGGAAAAAGAAATTGAAATCCTAAAAAAAAGGTAGGGTGAGAATAGCTAAAGCTCCTTTGTAATTCTCATCTATCTTCAAATCGGTAATCTGATATTTTTCCTGCCCCATTTCGATATATTCACCGCTTATACTCAGACTCTCAAAAGGCATCATTACTCCAAGACCTGTGGCCTTTGCCAGTGCTTCCTTACGAGTCCATAGTTGATAAAATAATTGCATTGGATCTTTACTTTTTTCCAAAAGGTCAATATCTGTGCGACTAAAGTACTGGTAATACCCGGCAGGATTTACCTCTTTAATAAATTCTATATCTAATCCTACTTTATTTCTAATTGATGCTGCACACATCACCTTATTCTCAGCATGTGTTGTGCTGAAATCAATGTTCCCTTCAAAATAAGGCCGGTTATTATTGGTATATTTTAGTGTGAGAAGGTTTGATAAATGTGCTGATCCAAAATCAATGAGTAATTGTTTCAGGAGAAGTTTTCCAAGTATTCTCAGTTGCCTGTCTTTCCAGTTATTATATGTTATTAATTTGGCCTGTATAAAAGCTGGCAATAGATCTAAATATTCCTGGTATGTTTCTTTATCCCATCGAAGATTGACGTCAGTTGCATATAGTTTTAGATCATCTCTATCAATTATTTTTGTAATCAGGATCATGTTATTGCGAACGGTTAATATTAAAAGGTAAGAAACATTTTTTATCATGAGGTTTGTGGCTATGAAACGGAATGATTATTGACTTTTATAATTAATCTGCGGAAAACTAGTTAAAGGAAAATATCTTCAGATAAAATATTGTGATGGAGCCAGGTATTTTGTTGGGCCCGGAAAGACCCGATTTATTGAGGAATGAATCACTTGCGGATATTTTCAGGGATACCGCCCTTGCATATCCTGGTAAAATAGCATTGATCTATGGTGAACAAACAATTACTTTCCAGCAATTAGATGCCTGGAGCAATGCTGTTGCCTGGCAACTTTTAAATCTTGGTATCGGAAAAGGGAAATTTGTAGCAGTATGGTACCCCAGGGGTTTGAATTTGCATGTAGCCATTTTAGGTATTGTAAAATCGGGAGCTGCGTATATCCCTATAGATAGCGAAATGCCTGCTGAAAGGGTGGCTGCCATTGTTTCTGAAGTTGAAGCATCGGCATGTTTTACGCCAAATACTGTCTTGCTTAATTGCCCCGTATTAAAAGTAACTCCATTTACTACAGAAGATCATGGACACCATGAAAATATAATAAGTGCTGGCGACTTTGCGTATGTATTGTATACTTCAGGAAGCACCGGAAAACCAAAAGGGATACCCATAACCCATCGCCAAATCTGCCATCTTGTTCGCGCTGAACAATCGGTACTTGGAATAAAAGAATCAGATAAAGTTTACCAGGGGTTCTCTGTATCTTTTGACATGTGGTGCGAAGAAACATGGATCAGTTATCTCGCAGGGGCAACACTTTTTGTTGTAGATGAGATCACTGCTAAAGCTATTGATGAATTATCAGATGTACTACGTGCAAATAATATTACAGTGCTTCATGCCGTTCCGAGTTTGCTTTCGATCATGGATACTGATATCGCCACTTTGAGGTTAATAAATGCCGGTGGAGAGGCCTGCACACAGCAAGTCCTGGATAAGTGGGCAACAGGTGAGCGATTATTCTACAATAGTTATGGGCCTACAGAGACAACAGTTACTTCATCTATGATCAGCCTAAAAAAAGGAGATGAAATTACCATAGGGAATCCATTACCCAATTATAATTATGCGATAGCAGATGAAAATCTCAACTTGCTACCATTTGATGAACTGGGAGAACTTATTATTACAGGCCCCGGTGTAGGGGCGGGCTATATTAAATTACCTGAACTAACAGCGGTTAAATTTGTTCGTAAACCAAATTCATTAACCAAACTTCCCGGTGAAACAATCTATCGTACTGGTGATAATGCCATCATTCACAAAGATGGAAAAGTTGAATTCCACGGAAGGATTGATGACCAGGTTAAATTGAGGGGGTATCGTATAGAGCTTGGCGAAATTGAGACCCAACTTGCTCATCTTGATAACGTATTAACAGCATCGGTTGCTGTAAAAAAAGACAATAATTACCAGGACCAACTGGTAGGATATGTGGTAACTGATAAAAATAAATTTGACGAACAATACTTGCGTACAGGATTAGCAAAAGTTCTGGCGCCTTATATGGTACCAGGAATTATTGTTCGACTGGATGAGATGCCACGGCTTTCCAGCGGAAAAATAAACAGGAAGGCATTGCCAATACCCCCTGCATATGCTGAAGTTCCTAAGAATTTGGACCAGGAAGTCCTGAATAATAATTCTCCGCTGGAAGAAAGATTGGTCAAAACACTCGACATTATTTTTCCAGGCAGGAAGATAGATCTTACCATGGATTTTTTCACAGACCTCGGAGGACATTCATTATTGGCTGCAACATTTGTCTCCAGGCTTAGAAAATATGCCGGTGTGAAAAATGCGTCTCTTAAGGATGTTTACCTGGCCAGACCTTTGAAGGAATTGCTTAAAGTGTGGGATGAAAAAGATATTGAGATCAAAGAGACGGTTCCATTTAATTCAATTCCATGGTGGCGATTTACTGCCTGCTGGGTGGCACAAACTTTTGCATTAGTAATGATCTTCGGGATGTTTGCTGCTCAGATATTCTTTCCTTACCTCGGTTACTATTACACGCAGTTGGAAACTGAAAGCCATTTCTATGCAATATTAGTAGCCCTTGGGCTATTCTGCCTGGTGCCTCCATTGCTTACCCACATATGCGTAGTGGCGAAGTGGGTAGTGATTGGTAGAATGAAGGAAGGTGAATATCCACTTTGGGGAACCTACTATTTTAGGTGGTGGTTTGTAAAAACAATGCAGAATATTGTGCCCATTCAATTTCTGAATGGTACACCTCTGTTTCGTTCATATCTTAAACTGATGGGGGCCAGGATTGGTTATGGGGCACAATTAAGCTCTTTTACCATCGGCGCTGAAGACCTTGTTAATATTGGGAAAGATGTGAGTATCAGTTCTAATGTTATGCTCAATAATGCAGTAGTTGAGAAAGGGATGCTGCGATTGAGTACAATCACGATTGGAGATCATGCGTATATTGGTAGCAGTGCAGTGATTGCAGGTGGTTCTGTAATTGAGGATTGGGGTGAAATAAAAGATCTTAGTTTCCTGCAACCTGGTAAAATTGTTCGATCCCGTGAAATATGGCAGGGTAGTCCTGCCCAATTTACTGGAAATAAAGTTGCACTAAACTTACCGGAGCCACGTGAATTGAATGCATTTGGCAGAATCAGGTATAGAAGCTTGTATGGCTTCCTGTTATTGATATTCCCATTTGCTGTATTGATCCCCTTCCTGCCAGTACTGGCTACATTAAATATTCTGGACAATGCAGCAGAAGATTATGATTTCAGTTATCTAATAATTACCCCGGTATTGTCGTTGTTTTATACGATTTTATTTGCAATGCTAACGGTATATATTACACGCAACTTGCAAAAAGGGATCAAGCCCGGCGTATACTCTGTTCACAGCAGGTTTTATGTAAGGAAGTGGCTTGCAGACCAGTTTATGGCTCTTTCTTTAATGGTTATGCATCCTGTATATGCAACTGTTTATTTGCCTGCTTTTTTCAGGGCACTGGGAGCGAAAGTGGGGAGAGACACAGAAGTATCTACAGCGAGTAACGTCACACATCCCTTACTTGATATTGGCAGGGAAGCATTTATTGCCGATGGGGTTATTCTTGGTGAAGCAGATGTAAGGGGCCAATCCTTAATACTGGATAATATATCCATAGGCGATAGAAGCTTTGTGGGTAACAGTGCCCTTATCCCACAAGGTTATCGCCTTGGTTCAGATATGCTTATCGGGGTACTTTCCACTCCTCCATCGCAAGAGCAATTAGATAAACAACATGCAAAAGATTGGTTTGGTTCCCCTGCCATTGCATTGCCTAACAGGCAGGACAGCGGAGTATTCGACCCTTCCCTGACTGTTAATCCTTCCCGTTTAAGATATCTGGCCAGAGCAGGGGTTGAACTAGTCAGAATCATGATACCCGAGACTATTCTTCTATGTGCGAGTGTGATATTCATTGCATACGTGCATGATCTATTGGTGGATGATCCATGGTGGCATTTCATGTTATTTTTTCCTTTATATTACCTGGCATTCATTGGAATACCATGTTTCGCCTTCACTGTGTTATTAAAATGGGTTAGCGTGGGTATTTATAAACCATGGCAGAAACCGATGTGGACTGCCCGGGTATGGATAAGTGAAGGCATCACAACTATTTATGAGGCATTGGCAGTGCCCTTTTTCCTGGAGTATTTGAAAGGTACACCCTGGTTGCCCGTATTTCTTCGCTTACTCGGTGTCAGAATAGGAAAAAGAGTTTGGATGAACACAACAGATATTACAGAATATGACATGGTGAGTATTGGCGATGATACCGCTCTGAATATTGATTGTGGGCCGCAAACACATTTATTTGAAGACCGGATAATGAAAGTCGGAGCTATCACAATAGGTGAACGAAATTCGATAGGAGCAGGTTCAATTATTTTATACGATTCAGAATTAGGGAATGATGTACAAATTGAGCCATTATCGCTTGTTATGAAAGGAGAAAAAATCCCCGAGGGAAGTAAGTGGGGAGGAAGTCCGATAAGGAGCGTAGAGACGTAGCATGCTACGTCTCTACGTGTATTTCAAGCACTACGTTTTACTTCTAAAGGAATTGCGAGGCTTTTTGTTTTAGTTTTTTTAGTTTTCAATAGGGCATCAATATGTGCGCTTAGATTTTTGTAATTTGGGGTTTGTTCAAATTGTTTTTCATTAATAAAAAAGGTAGGAATTGAGGTGACACCAAGTTTCTTGCCTTCCATCAGGTCGCCCTGCACTTGCCATCCATACATGCCATTGATTAATTCATCCAACAATTTTTTACTGGTAACCCCTGCTTCTCTTGCATATAATTTTAAACTTGTTACCCCCAGGTTCCGACGATATTTAAAGATTGCCTGATGCATCTCCCAGAATCTCCCTTCTTGTCCTGCGGCAATAGCTGCCTCGGCTGCCTTATGAGCTTTCTGGTGATACTTCAGCAATGGGAAATGCCGGAAAATAAACTTGATTTTCCCAGGATATCGCTCGAGTAGTTCTTTGACTACTTCGTTTGCCTTGGCACATTCTTCACTTTCATAGTCGCCAAATTCCATAATTGTAACTGGGGCATTTGCATCCCCGGTAAATATTGCCTTAGGCTCTATAATTTCTACAACTTCTGCTTTTTTCATAACTTCTGTTTTTTTGTATACGCCAGTCCTGCCTTTCTTGCCTACAGACAAGAACGCTAATGTGCCAGGATAATGAGATTTTTTGTCTCAGATTCGTATGAAGATATTAAATCCGTTGGGGTTCCAACTAAAAAGTTAGAACAAAAATCCTACCTACCGCTGTTAGGCTCAAAATAAGGTGGATAATTTGTATTGGTATTCAACAGTTTAAACAAGTGAACGAATTGCTAAAGTTTTCGGGGTGAAGCCAATTTCATGCATGGTTTCGAGCATTGATGGATTTCCGGATTAGTTGGAGTAGCTTTCCCATCTAATAATTACTTATGCAAGAGATAACACAAAGGATTATCAACTTTAATAGTCACTATAAACCTGAACTGGCGTCTTTAAAATTTAAAGTTATGACTGGAAATGCCTTTAGATTCTTTAGAGGTACTTGTCATATTTTTTATGAAGATTTAAGTACATCAACGCTTCTTCCTCCTTCACCTTTAACCTGGCTCAGTGGCGACCTGCATATAGAAAATTTTGGAAGCTATAAAGGGGATAATTCACTTGTTTATTTCGATATTAATGACTTCGATGAATCAGTATTAGCTCCAGTTCTATTAGATACTGTAAGAATAATAACAAGTATATTTTTAGCATTCGATTCTTTGAAGATCGCCCCTAAGGAAATGCAGGAAGCTGTAGATATATTTTTGAAATACTTTTCTAAAACGCTTTCCGAAGGTAGTGCCAGGTATATCGAACGCCAGACAGCTACGGGGATAGTTAAAAAATTTCTAATGGCAGTGGCCGAGCGGACACAAAAAGAACTAATAGATACAAGAACAAAGGGGAAAGGTGGAAAAATTAAACTCTACAAGGGGAAAAACAAAGAACTTAAAATAGATGGTGCAGCAAAGAAAGAACTGATTGAAAGTTTCACTCTCTGGATGAAATCTAATCATGCGCCACCTCATCATTATGAAGTTATCGATGTTTCTTTTAGAATTGCAGGGACAGGCAGTCTTGGAGCAGAGCGCTATCTTTTTTTAATCCGAAAAGTAAAGGAACCGAAAAAGTATATGTTTATAGATATGAAACAGGCCACACCTTCCTCACTTCTTCCATATATTAATACCCCACAACCGGTTTGGAAAACTGAGGCTGAAAGAATTGTATCGGTTCAAAAAAGGATGCAAAACATTACTCCAGCACAATTGAGCACGCACATATTTAAAGATCACTCTTACGTTATGCAGGAAATGCAACCTACAAAAGACAGGATCAATTTTGAGTTAATTGGTCATGATTTCAAACAGATCTGTTGTGTAATGGAGGATATGGGTGTAATCGCAGCTTCTTCATACCTTAACAGCAGTGGCCGGCAGGGTTCAGCCATTGCAGATGAACTCATTTCCTTTGGGGAGAACAAAAATTGGCATAATAGTATCATCGATTATGCAAAGAATTATGTGATCAAAACCAGGGAGGATTTTAAAGCTTTTAAAGCTGATTATATAGCGGGGTTTCCATAATAATTATTCGTTCTTTTTAAACACTCAAAGATGACAAGACAGATAACTATATTATTGCTCTCAGTTCTGTTTTCAACAGGCATCATTGCGCAGGAAGAGCCTTATATATGGCCTAAGGATCAATTAGTGGTTACAAAGTTGCAGCAATGGCAGGATTGGAAATTTGGAGTAATTATTCATTGGGGAGCATATAGCCAATGGGGGGTAGTAGAAAGCTGGAGCCTTTGCCCTGAAGATGAAAGCTGGTGTCAGCGTAAAGGACCATATGCTGCTAACTATTCTGAGTACAAAAAAGCTTATGAAAATATCAGGCATGAATTTAATCCGGTGAAATTCAATCCCGACCTATGGGCTGCTGCTACAAAGGAGGCAGGGATGAAATACGTTGTATTTACTACCAAGCATCACGATGGATTTTGCATGTTTGATTCAAAGTATACTGATTATAAGATAACAGATGCACAATCTGTATTTAGTTCCAATCCCCGGAGTAATGTAGTTAAGGAGGTGTTTACTGCTTTTCGTAAAAATGGAATGGGAATAGGCGCTTATTTTTCCAAACCTGATTGGCATAACGAGAATTATTGGTGGCCATATTTTCCGTCATTGGATAGGAATGTAAATTATGATCCTACTAAATACCCTGAGCGCTGGAAAAAGTTCCAGGACTTCACATATAACCAGGTAGAAGAATTAATGAAAAATTATGGTGATATTGATATCCTATGGCTTGATGGAGGATGGGTGCGACCATCTGCATCAATAACTAATGAATCACGGCCGTGGCTCGGAAAAAAACAGTGGATACAGGACGTCAACATTCCCTGGATCGTTACTATGGCAAGAAAAAAGCAGCCGGGATTATTGGTAGTAGATCGTTCTGTTCATGGGGAATTTGAGAACTATCGGACACCAGAACAACAGGTACCTGAACAGCTGGTAAATTATCCCTGGGAAAGTTGTGTCACCTTAGGAGATAATTGGTATAGTACAGGTCCAAATGAAAAATATAAATCCCTAAAACAGGTTGTTCATTTATTAGTGAATATTGTAGCAAAGGGAGGAAATCTATTATTGGGCATAGGACCTGATAAAACAGGTGATCTTGTTCCTGAAGTATATGATCGATTGAAAGGGATCGGTAGCTGGATGAAGATTAATGGTGAGGGCATATACGGTTCCATACCCTATCCTCCCTATAGAACAGGTCAATGGTGTTTTACTAAAAGCAGGCTTACACCAACAGTATATGTATTCTATTTGCCACAAGGAAACGATACACTCCAGGAACACATGTTATTACCTAAAGTACCTGTAAATGTTAATAGCAAGATTTACCTGTTAGGATATTCCAAAGCCCTTAGCATTAAGGAAACCAGTGACGGTCTGCTGGTAAATATTCCAAAGCAGGCGATTGAACAGTTAAAGAGGCAACCTGCCTGGGGATTTAAGATAGGAGAGAAATAAAATTCGAAAATCCAACCAACTATTTGAACTCGAAGATTTATTTATAAGCAAGTTCTAAGCTCTTAGTTCTTAGAACTAAGAACTTAGAACTTTTCTTCATATCAGTTCTATCAACTCGGCCTCTTCCATGTTTCCCTGTCGCTCACCTCTTTTATTTCCCAATACATATACTACCAGGCTCAACACCACACACGAAACCATTACCACGATCATTGGTAGTTCTGAATGAGCATGCATGACACTTACAATTGCAGACGCAAGCGCGCCCATAGCTAACTGTAAGGATCCCAACAAGGCTGATGCACTGCCGGTTAATCTCGTGAAAGGAGCAAGAGCGAGAGCGGAAGAATTAGGAATTGTAAATCCCTGACCG
>JADGPY010000159.1 GCA_017882205.1 Chitinophagaceae bacterium | reverse complement strand
TTTGTAAAAATGAAGATGCAGCAGATATTTTTTTAAAAAATGAGGTAATAATTTCATCTTTCCCCTATCCCTTTCCTGGTTCCAAAATAGCCAACCGTATCATAATTAATGCACTTCATTTAAAGGAGGATATTCATCAACTATCTGGCATTTGGAATCTATTATAATAAACCGCTTACATTTGCGCAAACAAAACTGACCGGTTTATGCAACGAATATTGCTTTTCATTCTATTGTTTATCTTTGTATATAACGTACATGCCCAAATGCATACGGCTTTAGAAGTTGGGTATACATATAGTACAGCCAGGATTCTCGTGAATGATGCAAAACAAAAATCCGGCTACAGGAATGGATTCACCTCAGACTTGTTATTTGATATCCCTTTTGAAGGTAAACTTCACTTTTCTCCTTCATTAGGTTATCACCTCACCGGGTATCAGGCTTTTTATGATTCAGGTAATATCAAGCACACAGAAAATAATATTCATTTCTTTTCCATCTCAGCCGGACTTACTTTAAATTACCCCTCCGGGAATAAAAATATATTCATCATTGGATTTTCACCAGTTTTTTCATTTCCCTTTTCAGGGAAAGAAAAAAGTACCTGGCGGAACGATTCGGTCTCAAACGATAAACTAATATTTGCCTTTGGAAATTATGGCTTGTTTGACCTGGGAGTAAAAGGAACTATTGGATTCAAAATGAAAAAGATGATTTTTGAAGTAGGGTGGTTTGAAGGATTAACTAACCTAGACACCAGTGAAACCGGGCGTAATATACAGGATCGAATCTTTAGTTTTACGATAGGCTATTTCTTTAAATAGGTTGATTGCATTGCCATAATAGGGGAATGCCTTCCCTAACCCAGGGCTTCAGCCCTGGGATATTCAAACCATAATACATTTTTTGTTAATCTTAACTCGTACCTGGTTTGGCCAACGCATTGATTTAGTTATTTTTACAACTAAATAATTTCTACTGAGAAGATTTTTCAAGATATTATTAAGGCTTTTACTTTTTGTATTGCTAATCATTACAATCCTATGGTTATTACTGCAAACTACTGCCGTCCAAAACTGGATCGTTGGCAGGGTGACCACAAGGTTGTCAAAAAATTTGCATACAAAAGTCACTATCCGTCATGTCGACTTCCAATTATTCAACAAGATGTTGCTTGAAGGCACTCTTGTAATGGATCATAACAACGACACCCTTCTATATGCGGGGGCTGCTAAAGTAAATATTACTGATTGGTTTTTTTTTAAAGATAGTATCACCTTGAAATATGTTGGTCTGGATGATGCGGTCATCTATATCAACAGGAAAGATTCTTCCTGGAACTACCAATTCCTGGCCGACTATTTTTTCCCCACTAAGAAAAAAACTGGTAACGCTAAACCAATTAACCTGGACCTTAAGATCATAGAATTAAACAGGTTAAAAATCATACAGCATGATGAGTGGGTCGGGCAAAACATGCTCGTTTACCTAAATGCACTGAAATTATATACTGATGATTTTAATCCTAACAAGAGGACAATAAAAATAAATACACTTACACTGGATAATCCGGTGCTTCAACTCTATAATTACAAGGGCTTACAACCCAACCTGGCCACTCAGTCTGTTCAGCAACCCTTGGATTCCTTGCATACTCAAAAAATACCTGCAAAAGGCTATGAATGGAATACAAATGACTGGCTTTTGGTTATAAAGGATTTGCAGGTCAAAAATGGCAACCTTGCGCTGGATAGAGCCTCCAACAGGCTTCCTCTTCTTCAACAATTTGATGCTGAACATATTAATTTAAGCGCTATTAATGCAAAATTTACAAACCTCGTTCTTTTCAGGGATACTATTACATCAGACATCAACATTAGCGTAAAGGATCGCTCAGGTTTTGAAATAAAGAAACTGAATAGTGCTTTAAAGTTTACACCACGCCTGTTAGAGTTAAATAATCTTGATCTAATAACGAATAAGAGTCACATTAAAAATTATTTAGCTGCCCGCTTTATTGATTTTAATAAAGACTTTGCCAATTTTGAGCATGCTGTTACAATAGTCGCAGATTTTAAAGATGCTGAAATAAGCAGCGACGACATTGGATTCTTTTCACCCGATTTAAGAATCTTGACAAGAATGTTCAGCATTTCAGGAAATATACTTGGCACTGTTGATAACTTTTCCGGTCGAAATATGCTCATACATTCAGGCAAAACAAATCTTGAAGGCGATATCAGCCTAAGAGGACTGCCATATATAAACAAAACCTTTATAGATTTCCATGGAAGGGATTTTAGTACTAACTATAATGAGTTAATCAATATTGTACCTATACTAAAAACCATAACAAACCCCAGGCTTAGCGAACTTGGTAATATCCGGTTTAAAGGAAACTTTACCGGCTTCATCAATGACTTTGTAACATTTGGCACACTTGGTACTGATCTTGGGACTGTGACTACAGATCTAAATATGAAGTTACCACGCAACTCAGTTCCTGTATATTCAGGGAAACTTTCTACAGACAACTTTCAACTTGGGAAATTTTTAACGAATAGCCAGGTTGGCAATATTTCATTCAATGGAAAAATATCAGGGAAGGGATTTACTGCGGCAACACTAGATCTTGCTGTTGATGGAACCATCAAAGAAGTTAAAGTCAATCAATACAATTACCAGAAGATTGTCGCGAAAGGTAATTTTAAGAATAACCTCTTTGAAGGATCAGTAAGCATAGATGATCCAAATCTTAAAATTGATTATTTATTAGGTTCTATCAATTTTAATGGGAAAGCTCCACAGTTTAATTTTGATGCCGAGGTTTCAAAATTCTATATGAAGAATCTTGGATTAACAAATGAAAATTTCTCATTAACAGGAACATTTAATCTTAATTTTTCTGGTAATAATATTGATAATTTTCTTGGGGCCGCCAGGATATATAATGCGGTTTTTCGTCATGATGACCAGCGTTTGTCTTTTGATTCTCTCTCAATCAATTCAACTTTTGAATATGGGAAAAAACACCTTACCATTCAGACGAACGAATTAGATGCAAGTGTGATAGGAAGCTTTACAATATTGGATCTTCCAGATGCATTTATTCTCTTCCTCAACAGGTACTATCCGGCATACATTAGAAAACCTCTGAGTGAAGTAAAAAACCAGGATTTTAGTTTTGACATCAAAACAAAAGATATCCAGGATTATCTTGCATTGGTCAATAAGAAAATTAAAGGGTTTAATAATACTGAGATTTCAGGAGATTTGAATCTTACAACGAATACCTTGAACATCCTTGCAAAAGTTCCTTCATTTAGTTATGCAACCACTGACTTTTCAAACGTAAATTTTACGGGTAAAGGAACATTCGACAGTCTTGTACTTGTTGGAAATGTAGAAGACGTTGTTATCAATGACAGCCTTCATTTACCTGACACCAAGATCCTTATTACAGCACACAATGATATTTCTGATGTAAGTATTAAAACAACAGCAAGCAAAACTTTGAATGATGCAGACCTATCTGTACGAATTCAAACACTATCTGATGGTTTCAAACTAGACTTTAATCCTTCCTCATTCGTGATCAATGAAAAAAAATGGATCCTTGAAAAGGGAGGAGAACTGGTTCTTAGCAAATCAATGTTCTCTGCAAATGAAGTAAAATTTGTACAGCAAGACCAGGAACTTACCATTTCAACAGAACCATCAGGCATAAGCAACAGTAATGATGTAATAGTGCAGTTTAAGAAATTAAATATGGGTGATTTTATGCCTTTCTTACTTAAAAATCCCAGGCTGGAAGGAACACTTACAGGTAATGTAAGGGTCAATGACCCTTTCGGCAATATGACTATTGATTTTAATACAAGGCATGATCAGTTCAGGTTTGAAAATGATTCCATAGGAATAGTCACTACATCAGGAAATTATACATCCCGGTCGGGTGACCTCAATGTAAGTGCAATATCAGATAACCGGTTCTACAATTTTACTGCAGATCTTGCATACCATTCAAAAGACTCGGGTAATAATCAATTAAAAGGCAATTTCAAATTTAATCATTCAGATATTCATATTCTTGAAAAGTATATTGGGAATATTTTTAGCGGAATACATGGCAACACTACTGGCCAGCTTTTCATTTCAGGAAGAGGCAGTAAGCCAGTCATCACAGGTAGCGTGGTATTGAATGATGTTACAATGACCGTTAACTATACCCGCTGCCGTTACATTTTTGAAAATAACAGCCTAATAAATTTTAACCCTGATGAAATTGATTTGGGTTCATTAAAGATCAGGGATACATTGAACAATACTGCTACGGTAAGTGGCAAATTATACCATGCATTTTTTGACAACTTTTTCTTTAACGAATTAAACGTTAGAACGGACAGAAGAAATGGCAACCTGGGAAAGTTTCTTTTATTGAATACTACGTCAAAAGATAATAAGCAATTTTATGGTAAGGTAGTTGGTGATGCCGAATTGTCGCTCAATGGCCCCGCCTCAGATATGAGGATGAATATTTCCGGTCAACCAACAGACAGTAGCCAGATATATTTAACAACAGACGAAACTGCAGAAGGAGGCAAAATAGATTATATGGATTTTATCAAGTTTGGCAGGGAGATGCAAGCTGATCTTACTGCCCGTGTGCAATCCAATATTAAAGTCGATATGGAGCTAACGGCTAACCCGTATGCGAAGATCGATGTAATTCTTGATGAAATAACCGGGGACGTAATAAAAGCACAGGGAAGTGGTAAACTCAATATTTCAGTCGGTTCAAATGAGTCCCTAACAATACGCGGAAGGTATGATATTCTCCAGGGTCAATACACTTTTAATTTCCAGACATTTTTAAAAACACCCTTTACACTTCAACAGGGCTATATTGAGTGGCAAGGTGATCCATATTTGGCAAACTTAAATATGGACGCGCTCTACCGTGCAACCAATGTTGACCTGAGTAACATTCCCACAAGCAATGGCTTAACAAGGACCAAAGGAGATATTGACATAATTTTTAAATTACGGGGCACTTTAAAAGATCCTAAACCTGATTTTGAATTTCTATTCCCTTTTGATAATCCTCTCAGATCTGATCCTATTGCGAATGAATTTCTTAAAACCAGGTACCAGGCCGATAAAAACGAATTAAACAAACAAGTAACCTCACTCCTACTATTCAACAGTTTTATGTCTGACCAACAAAGATTGTTTAGTACTAATAATACTTTCAATTTTGCGACGAGAACCCTTGGTCAAATATTATCAACCACTTTATCTTCCTCACTCAATAACTGGCTTCAGAAATTATTAAATACCAGTGCAGTAAACTTATATACAAATATCAATACTGCTGACTTCAATTTCAATGGTAGTACCCAGGCTCAAATACAAAACCTTGGTAATTTCGGATTCAAGACAACATTTTTGAAAAACAGGCTATTAATCAATTTTGGAGGTAATGTAGATTATCGACTAGTACAAAGCTCAAGTAATTCTAACTCTAATTTTTTATTTACCCCTGATGTTTCCTTTGAATACCTGATAACGCCTGATGGGAAATTTAGGGTAATCGGGTTTAACCGCAGTGATGCTGATATTGGAGATCTTGCAGGCCTTAACCGACGAAACCGTACAGGATTGCTACTCTCCTACCGAAAAGATTTTGATACGTTTGCAGAATTATTCGGAGGGAGGAAATAAAAACAGTTCTAAGTGCTAAGTTCTTAGAACTATAAACTTTGAACTGGTTCTCACGCCTTTATTTCATGCCCAAGCTTATCACGTTTTGTTTGGAGGTATTTTTTGTTATGGCTGTTAGGGACTATTTCAAGTGGAACGGTTTCTACGATTTCAAGTCCATAACCAATTAATCCAGCACGTTTACGTGGATTGTTGCTTACAAGTCTGATCTTACTTACGCCAAGATACCTCAGAATTTGTGCACCTACACCATAATCCCGCTCATCCATGCCGAATCCAAGTTCAAGATTTGCTTCCACAGTATCCCTTCCTTCTTCCTGCAGTTTATATGCCTTTAATTTATTCACTAAACCAATTCCTCTTCCTTCCTGGTTCATATAGAGTACCACTCCTTTCCCAGCAGCCTCTACCATCTTCATTGCATCATGCAACTGATCTCCACAATCACATCTTAGCGAACCAAGAATATCCCCAGTCATACAGCTTGAGTGTACCCTTACAAGAATGGGCTCATCTTTTTCCCAGGTCCCTTTCTTCAAAGCCATATGTTCTTCACCTGTATCAATTTGTTTGAAAGCTATCAGTTCAAAGGTTCCATACTTTGTAGGCATTTGTACACGAACGTCTTCGTGAATAAGCGATTCGGCTTTTAACCGGTAAGCAATCAGATCCTGGATCGAAACCACTTTCAGGTCGTATTTATTGGCAATAGCTTTTAATTCCGGCAGGCGTGCCATGGTTCCATCCTCGTTCATGATCTCCACAAGCACTCCCGCTTCACCATGACCGGCTAATCTTGCAAGGTCAATAGTTGCTTCCGTATGCCCGGTACGCCTGAGTACACCCCCAGATCTTGCTTTTAATGGAAAAATATGTCCTGGTCTGCCAAGATCTTCAGCCCTGGTAGCCGGATCAATTAATGCCTGAACAGTCTTAGATCTATCAGTAGCGGAGATCCCGGTTGTACAACCATGGCCAAGAAGATCAACACTAACCGTAAACGGAGTTGCATGAAGTGCAGTATTGCGGATCACCATTAAATCAAGCCCAAGTTCTTCACAACGTGACTCAGATAAAGGTGCGCAGATCAATCCTCTTCCAATTTTACTCATGAAATTGATAATCTGAGGGGTTACGTTTATTGCAGATGTAATAAAATCACCCTCATTTTCTCTATCCTCATCATCCACAACAATCACCAGTTTACCTTTTTTAATATCTTCAATCGAACTTTCAATGCTATCTAACATAATAAGTATTTAATTTGCAAAGATATGCTCAAAGAACAGTTCTAAGTTCTAAGTTCTAAGCCTGCCTGCCGGCAGGCAGGTTCATTAGTTGAGTAGTTCGAAAAAGTAAAAAAGTTTTAAACGTTCCCATTGAAGATTCTATTTGTAACATCCCGTTTTCCCTGGCCTCTTGATAAGGGAGATAAGCTTAGGGCATTTAACCAGATCCGGTATTTATCAGCGCAAAATGAAATCATCCTGTTTTCAATTTCGCAGGAAAAAGTTGAACCTGGCTGGATTGCGGCATTGAAACCATATTGCAAGACAATCAGGATCTTTCATTTATCCCTGCCGATGATCATAGCAAACATCGCTAAACATACATTTTCATCTCTTCCTTTTCAAAGTATTTATTTCTATAATCAACGGATAGCGAAAACATTAGAACAATATAATAGTGCTGAACAACCTGATAAGATTGTTTTTCAGTTGGTAAGAACTACTGAGTATGCCAAATTATTTAAGAGGTCAAATTGTATAATCGACCTGATGGATTGCTTTTCTTATCATTATTTTTTGCGTAGCAAGTATTCAACCTTTTTATATCATTGGTTTTACGATTGTGAATACAGGAGAATTAAAAAATATGAAATTGGCTTAGTAAAAAAATTCAAGGATATCATTATCATCAGTGAAAAAGATAAAGCCCTGTTGCCTGGAAATAAAAGCAAAGTACATGTAGTAGGAAATGGGGTGGAGAGTTCTTCTGTGCACCTGAAAGGTGCGAAAACCACTGATCTCCTATTTTTGGGAAATCTCCGGTATAGGCCAAATATCGAAGCGGCAACATTTATATTAAATGAAATTTTCCCCCTGTTGATAAGAACTGATCCTGGAATTAGCATTACAATAGCTGGCATTGATGCAAAGAAAAAATTAGGTTTACCTGCCAATAAAAACTTAGTAATACTCGAAAATATTGCTGATACCTTACCCGTGTTCAATGAAGCCAGGGTCTTTGTTGCACCGATGTTCTTAAGCACAGGGGTACAAAATAAGATACTTGAGGCAATGGCTTATGGAGTGCCCGTTGTTACGACTCCTAATGCAGCCGATGCCCTGGGAGCATTGAATGGTGAACAGCTACTTACAGCGGTTTCTGCTGAGGAATTCCGGGATCAGATACGAAGATTATTATACGAGAAAGGACTCGCAGAAATACTTTCAGAAAATGCTCAAGCCTTTATTAACCAACATTGTAACTGGAAAAAAAATATTAAATTGATGGAAAATATCATCACAAAAAATTCCAGATTTATCGAAGCAGCAGAAGTTTAGAAAAAAATGCCTTAAGATTTGTTAATAATAGTTGGCTAAGATTAAGTAATAATTTGCTTTCTTTGCCAGCGTAAACCTCACTAACTATGCTCTATAAAAGAATTTTACCCTTAATTTTTGCCCTGTTTTCCATTCCATTTATTATGGAAGCCCAGGTAACAACTAGTAATATGTCTGGTTTTGTAAAAGGCAGCAATGGCGAAGCCCTCTCAGGAGCTACGGTTACTGCCACCCATGAACCTACTGGTACCGTGTATCGGGTAGTGACAAAGAACGCAGGCAAGTTTGATATTGCAAATATGAATCCTGGGGGTCCATATACAGTTGTTGTCACATTTATTAACTATACTACTGGAAAACATGAGGA
>JADGPY010000158.1 GCA_017882205.1 Chitinophagaceae bacterium | reverse complement strand
ATTCGTGAAAATTAGCTCCAAGAGGATGCGCAAGAGGTTGGTTATAGTGAGTGTAGTTGGCAATAGTATCGCCGTGAGAATAAGTAAAAGGTCGGGCTATGTTTGCTTCCAGTTGGATGTCAAGATTATTTATGGCGAATGCATCAACATATTTCATTCCTCCCTGGAGTGCCCATTTATTGGCCCAATATCCATCGTTCTTGGTGATTTGTGATAAAATGAATTCATCTAATAAAAACTGGCTATAAAATTGTAACCTGTGAGCAACGTTAGCTTTTAAATCAATTCCTGCTACTGCATTGTCAGGACTTCCCACAGTTCCTTCTACATGACGCAAGAAAATGATGGGGTTAAGATATTGAAAATCGAAATGATTTTTTCGTCCAAAGATGATCCCTTCAAATAATCCAACATTGAGCCATTTAGTAAGATTTACGCTGAGATGGTGCATTGCAGCATATTTGCGATCCAATAGGGTATCCCCTGTTTTTGTGTATTGTGGCATAAGTTCCATGAACAGGTTTTGGTAATTGATCTTCCATATCCTCGTATTTACTTTCAAAAATAAATAGCTGTTTCCCCAGTCACTCAAAAAAAGGCTCCTGTAGCCATTTCCAATAAAATTTTTATCATAGCCAAACTGGAAGTCAATATATTTAGCGGCATTGAAAGTAATATACCCACGGGCATCAAAATAATCAACGCCGGATGTTTTGAAAGGTTTGTAAAATCCATTCCCCGGAACAGCCCTAAACTTATTCACCTGGGCCTGAAAGAATTGAGGGCCACGCTCCTGGTTATCTGTTAAATATGTTGAGAAGCCTACCCGGTTGGAGATCATTCCCCTTGCAGTAACCCCGCGGCTGTTTATAAATATTGATTGATCATAACCAGGCTCAACCGCTTGTTGAATCTGTAATACCGGGTTAACGGCAAGGAAAAAATCTTTAATATTAACCTCAAGAAGGTTGACTTTAGTTTTATAAAATGATTTCAGGATGGGCTTTGTGCTCAGAAAATCCTCTTTAGGACCACTGACCCACTCGGTATTGCTCATGAGTAGACTGCGCAAATTATACTCATCAACAGGGGTAAGGTTTAGGTCAGTCCATTGACGGTATTTGTCCTTGCCTGTTAAAGAATCCGCGTAGCCCATCCGGGCACTGTCAAGGTATTCTGTTTGCCTGACGATTGTTTTCCTGCTATATGGCTTTATGGTAGAGAAATTCAGATCTGTATTTTGCTGTTGCTTGATTTCCAGCCTTTCAATAAACTGATATTCCTTAGAACCCTGTGAAAGGTAGGTGGATTGTCCCATTACTGCTGCAGGTGAAATAAAAATAAGCAGTCTAATTACGCTTTTTATAATTTGCATCTGAATTGGTTACTTAGATTAATTAATTTCAATTTATGCAAAAATACCTTTTTAAAAATATATCTGTAGTGAATGAAGGAAAGGTAACGATCATTGATGTGTTTATCGACAATGGTCGCATTGCAAGAATTGGAAATTCATTGGCGATTAAAGAAAAGGTGATTGAAATACCTGGCGAGGGGAAACATTTGATCCCGGGAATCATCGACGACCAGGTACATTTCCGGGACCCCGGATTAACGCATAAAGCAGATATTCATACAGAAAGCAAAGCAGGGGTTGCAGGTGGCGTTACCAGTTTTATGGAAATGCCAAATACCATTCCGAGTGTATTGACCCAACAATTACTCGAAAGCAAATATTCTACTGCCGCACAAATATCGATGGCCAACTATTCATTTTATATGGGCGTTAGCAATAGTAACTCAGACGAAGTACTCCGAACAAATGACAAAAGAAAAAGTGTATGTGGTATTAAAATTTTTCTTGGTTCAAGTACCGGGAATATGTTAGTAGACGATGCATCAACTTTAAACAGAATATTCAGTGAAAGCGAACTACTCATTGCAACTCATTGCGAGGATGAAAAGATCATCCGAGAAAACTATGAAACATTAAAGCGCCATAAAACAGAATTAGTTCCATCCGATCATCCCATAATCAGGAATGAGGATGCTTGCTATAGTTCCTCTTCTTCTGCCATAGCGCTTGCAAAAAAATACAACAGCCGGTTACACATACTACATATTTCAACCGCTAAAGAACTGGACCTGTTTGATAATACAATACCAATTTCTCAAAAAAACATCACTACAGAAGTTTGTGTACATCATTTGCATTTTACTTCAGATGATTATGATAAGCTGGGATACCTCATCAAGTGTAACCCTGCTATAAAATCTGGCAACAATAAAAAGGCACTCTGGAAAGGTTTACTCGATGGCCATCTTGATATAATAGCCACTGACCATGCACCTCATACATTGGCTGAGAAAGAGCCTCCCTATGAGCATGCACATTCAGGCCTCCCCCTTGTGCAACATTCCTTATTATTGATGCTGAAGTATTATAAAGAGGGAATTATTTCATTGGAAAAGGTGGTTGATAAAATGAGTCATTCAGTAGCTAGTTGTTTTAAAATGGAAAACCGGGGTTATATCCGTGAAGGCTATTTCGCAGACCTGGTTGTACTTAATTTGAATGCTCAGACAACAGTAACAAAAGAAAATATTCTGTACAAATGTGGCTGGAGTCCGTTAGAGGGAGAAATATTTCCTGCACAGATTACAGATACATTTGTAAATGGAAACAGGATATATAGTATGGATATGTATGGAAATATTATATGGGATGAATCTTCAAGTGGTGCGCGATTAGAATTTAACCGGTAATGATAATAAAACTAAACTGCAAATAAGTAACCAAAATGGAAATTGATAAAACGACCCTCGCTGATCTTTCAATCTTTACACACGATGAAGAATTTTCCATTTTTCATAAGCTGGATTTTTGCCGTACTGTCGGTGGGAAGGATAAATTGAAACAAAACTGCGGCAAATCATTGACCAGCATTGAAGATATTAAGGCCATTCAACAAACGATACAATTCATTGGACAAAAAAAAGAAAGTTGGCCAAAAATCATAAGTAATGGGACCATGATGGTTATTCATAAATACTATGAATCCGTTGTTGACCACATACCTTCTAATCCTTCGGCAGCTGCAACATATTCATATAAACTTTTTCATGGACCTGATTTTTCTCTCGTTAAATATTCTATCGGACACTGCTTTGATTTTATCAGGGGAATGCAGATCATCATAGAACTTTTTCCAGGAGAAAATCCATTCCCATTAAAAAAATTATTAGAAAGGGCAGCAGCCATCATGGACAAACCACAATTTGAGATCATACCACAGAAAAAGAAGTATGATAACCTATCGATGACTGAAATACTGCACCTGGCTAATTTCCTCCTATATCACTACAAGCATAATATTTTTGAATTGATGGAGATCTATTACCAGTTTGATGCATGGTATTCGATGGCATTAGCTGTTGATGAATATCAAATGGTATTTCCGGATTTAATTGAAGATGATAAGCCTACCATCCACGCAAAGGGCTTGTACCACATATTACTTCCAGAGCCAGTCGCATATGATGTAACCCTTGATCCTGAAAAGAGTTTTCTTTTTCTTACAGGTGCAAATATGGCCGGCAAAAGCACCTTTATAAAATCAGTCGGAGCATCAGTTTTCCTGGCCCATATTGGCATGGGAGTTCCTGCAAAACAAATGACGCTAACATTATTCAATGGAATGCTTAGCAATATTAATGTGGTGGATAATATTGCAAAAGGTGAAAGCTATTTTTATAATGAAGTGCAAAGAATCAAGAATACCATCCTTAAAATAAATGATGGAAGAAAATGGTTGATCCTCATTGATGAGCTATTTAAGGGTACGAACGTTCAGGATGCAATGAAGTGCAGTATTACTGTTATTGAAGGATTGATAAAGATCAAAAATTCGCTCTTTATTTTATCTACTCATTTGTATGAGATTGGAGAACATTTAAAGATATATCCAAACATTGCCTTCAAATATTTTGAAACAACTGTTGATGGTGACCAACTAAAATTCAGTTACCAATTAAAAGACGGAATCAGTAATGACAGGCTTGGATATTTGATATTAAAACGGGAAAAGGTCATAGAATTGCTGGAAAAACTTTGAGGTTCCTTCTCAGAAATATGAATCGTCTCAATTCTGTAAAACTTTTGTTATAATATAATTACTCGTTAAAAAGGCCGGATCAAAAGCATATCCAGAATTACAGACACTGATTTACCTGCTTTTGCCATATTATTTTTTTTTAAAGATTCGCATCGTAATGAATTCCAATGATATTTCAACCTTTGCTATCAGGAATAAAATTCATAAGTTCTAAAAGTTTTATGTCTGCGTTATTATTTCTTTACCCTGCCCACCCTTCTCTATCCAATGTTCTGTAATGAATCGCTTCCGCCAGGTGCTCAGATTTTATATCCTCGCTACCTGCCAAATCAGCAATCGTTCTGCTAACTTTCAATATCCTGTCATACGCCCTTGCCGAGAGATTTAATTTTTCCATCGCAATCTTCAAAAGATTTGCTCCCGCAGAACCTATTATGCAGACTTCCTTAAGCATCTTACTGCTCATCTGCGCATTCGCATATACGCCATGGTTATTTTTATATCGCTCCGCCTGCCGTTCCCTCGCTTTGATAACACGCTCCCGTATGAATTCGCTTTTCTCAAAAGTTTGCAATGATGTTAGTTCACTAAATGCTACAGGTGTTACTTCAACGTGCAGGTCAATTCTATCGAGCAAAGGGCCTGATATCTTGTTCAAATATTTTCGAACTGCACCTGCCGGGCAGGTACATTCTTTATCGGGATGATTATAAAACCCGCACGGGCATGGATTCATAGAAGCAATCAACATAAAACTTGCAGGAAAGT
>JADGPY010000011.1 GCA_017882205.1 Chitinophagaceae bacterium | reverse complement strand
TCTTCAATACCTTTTATTATAGAGTTGGCTAACTGCTGATATTTGGGAGTAGCAGAAAATTCATCAAAATAAATAAGCTTGTAAAATGGATAAGATTTCATATAGCAATCGTATCCAAACATACGCATTTCAATTTCAAAAATAAAATTATCAAACAACAGACTACATGATAGTACATGATGGGTAAGAATGAAGTAACGTATAATTTTAATTACTTTTTGTATCATTTTGTTTGCTATTATTGCCATATAGATTGACATGCAAGTTATTTTAGGTGTTATTTTCCATTTTATAGGTGGTTTTGCTTCAGGCAGTTTTTATATGCCCTTTAAAAAGGTAAAAGGATGGGCATGGGAAAGTTATTGGATCATCGGAGGTTTATTTTCGTGGTTGATAGTACCTCCGTTGGCAGCTTATCTTACTATTCCCAATTTTACTGATATTATTAAACAAACTGACGGGTCAACTATATTATATACTTATATATTTGGCTTATTGTGGGGAATTGGAGGGCTAACATATGGCCTTGGTGTTCGCTATCTCGGAGTTTCTCTCGGAAGCAGTATTATCCTTGGTTTATGTATGGTATTCGGAGCGTTAATACCTTCTGTATATTATAATATATTTCCAAAAGAAGGGAAGGATACAATTAGCATGCTCGCAGGCAGCCATTGGGGCTTAATTGTTTTGGCAGGGTTAGTTATCTGTATCATTGGTATTATTCTTTGCGGCAAAGCCGGAACAATGAAAGAACGGGAATACCAGGTTTCTGAAAAAGCAAACCCAGGAAGCAATCAGCTAAATTATGAGTATAAATTTGCACTTGGTTTATTTGTTTCTATTGTTTCAGGAATATTAAGTGCCTGTTTTAATTTTGGTTTGGAAGCCGGTAAGCCAATGGCTGATGTTGCTAACAAAATCTGGAAAGCAGTTCACCCCGGTCAGGGGGAATTTCTCTTTGGAAATAATGTTATTTTTGTTGTGGTTTTATGGGGCGGATTGACTACTAACTTTATCTGGTGTATGATTTTAAATGCACGCAATAAAACTTTTGGAGATTATACCAATAAAAAAACTCCATTAATTTCAAACTATCTATTTGCAGCTCTTGCAGGCACAACATGGTTTCTCCAGTTTTTCTTTTATGGCATGGGCGCAAGCAAACTGGGAAATGGCGCAAGCTCCTGGATATTACATATGTCGTTTATTATTTTAGTCGCCAATATGTGGGGGTTTGTATCTAAAGAATGGAAAGGGGTAAGCAAAAAGACACGTTATACTGTTATTGCAGGAGTCTTTATTATTATTTTATCAGTGCTGATTGTAGGCTACGGAAATTATCTAAAAAATTAGTTGATATAAAAGTTATACAATGCCGGTTACAGCAACATTTAAACATGTAAATTATTTGTGGAACGAGAGTAAAGCTGCAGAATTATCAGGTGATGAAGTGGCATTATTGATCTATCGTTCTAATTTATTAGGCGCTGATCTGCGTTTAACAAATTATGGTGGCGGCAATACATCTTGCAAAACAAATGAAAAAGATCCTTTAACAGGAGAAGATACCGAAGTAATGTGGGTTAAAGGCTCTGGCGGCGATTTGGGAACCTTGACCCGTAGCGGATTGGCAGGACTTTATGTAAACCGCTTAAGAAGTTTAAAAAATGTTTATCGGGGATTAGACTATGAAGATGAAATGGTGGAACTTTTTAATTATTGCATTTTTGATTTAAAATCAAAAGCTCCATCTATTGATACACCGCTTCATGGATTTTTACCATTTAAACATATTGATCATTTACATCCTGATGCTGCTATTGCTATTGCTGCATCAAAAGATGGTAAGCGCATTACAGAAGAATTATTTAATGGAGCAATCGGATGGGTTGATTGGCAGCGTCCGGGTTTTGATTTGGGATTAAACCTTAAAGAGTGTCTTGATAAAAATCCCGGTATTCGTGGAATTATGCTGGGATCTCATGGTTTATTTACATGGGGAGAAACCTCTTATGAATGCTATATAAATTCTTTAGAAGTTATTGAGCGTTGTGCAGAATATATTGAATCTATGGCAGCCAAACAATCTGCAATTTTTGGAGGACAAAAAATTTCTTCCTTACCCAAAGATCAACGTATTTCACAGGCTATTGCTATTGCTCCAATTCTACGCGGCTTCTGTTCATCACAAACAAAAATGGTAGGTCATTTCACCGATGATGAACGGGTTTTAACTTTTATCAATTCAAATGATTTAAAGCATTTGGCTCCAATGGGCACGAGTTGCCCTGATCATTTTCTGCGTACTAAAATCAGTCCTTTAGTTCTCGGTTTAAATGCAGATGAAGATCTTTCAAATGTAAAAGCTATAAAAGAAAAAATTGCCCCTCAGTTTGAAGCATATCGCAAAATGTATAAAGACTATTATCAAAAGCACAAACATGATAATAGTCCTGCTGTAAGAGATGCTAATCCGGTAGTGATATTATATCCGGGCATTGGCATGTTCACATTTGCAAAAGATAAATCAACAGCACGTATTGCATCTGAATTTTATGTGAATGCCATTAACGTAATGCGTGGGGCAGAAGCTATTTCAGAATATACCTCATTGCCAAGGCAGGAAGCGTTTGATATAGAATATTGGCTGCTGGAAGAAGCGAAGCTGCAGCGAATGCCCAAGCCTAAAGCACTTTCGGGCTGCATTGCATTGGTTACCGGTAGTGCCGGTGGAATTGGCAAGGCCATCGCAAAAAAATTTGTTGAAGAGGGTGCCTGCATTGTTTTAAATGATAATGACGGGGAAAGATTACAAACTGTAAACAAAGAATTTCAAAAACAATATAATAAAGATTGTTGTGCTTCTGTAACATTAGATGTAACGAATAAAGAGAATATTAAAGAAGCTTTTGATGCAGCAGCTATTAATTTCGGTGGTGTTGATATTATAGTAAATTGTGCAGGATTGTCAATTTCCAAACCCATAGAAGAACATACTGAAGCAGATTGGGACTTATTATATAATGTATTGGTGAAAGGGCAATTTCTGGTAACACAGCAAGGTGTCGGAATTTTAAGAAAGCAGGATATTGGAGGAGATATTTTAAATATTGTAAGTAAAAATGCATTGGTCTCAGGTCCCAATAATGCAGGATACGGTTCTGCCAAAGCCGCCCAATTACATTTAAGCCGGTTAAATGCTGCAGAATTAGGCAAAGATAAAATAAGAGTTAATGTAGTAAATCCTGATGCTGTAATTAGTGATAGCAAAATATGGGAAGGTCAATGGGCAGAGGGGCGGGCAAAAGCCTATGGCATTACAGTAGAAGAGCTTCCTGCTTTTTACGCAAAAAGAACGCTGTTAAATGAAGTTATTTTACCGGAAGATATTGCCAATGCCTGCTTTGCATTAACAGGAGGATTACTGCACAAATCTACAGGCAACATTTTAAATGTAGATGGTGGTGTATCAAACGCTTTTGTACGATAAAAAGTTTGTAGTTTGTGGTTAGTAGTTTATAGTTATCTTAATCGTCAAATTCTTATCAAGGAGTAACAAACCATTAAGTGATTTTAAATGTATACAACCCTAACTACAAACCACAAACTATAAACTACTAACCAAATGGAACGTGTTGCTTTTAAAATGCAATTGCACAAAGGCTTTGAAGAAGAATATAAAAAAAGACATAATGAGATATGGCCTGAACTTCAGGCGTTATTAAACGATAGCGGAATTACAGAATACTCTATTTTTTTAGATGAATCTACCAATAGTTTATTTGGTGTTTTAAAAGCACGTGATCCCAAAATTTTAGATCGCTTACCGGAACAGGAAATAATGCAGCGCTGGTGGAAATATATGAAAGATATTATGGAATCCAATCCTGATAATTCACCTGTAAGTATTCCGTTAAAAGAAGTATTTTATCTACCTTAATTATACGATTGCTATGTTAATTGAAAAAAATATAATTCAGAACTTTAACGCGGATCATTTACAAGAACATAAACAAAAGGTTGATTTTGTTATTTCTGCTGTTCCAAATGCAGAGGATGTTCTGCAAAAAATTATTGACTTTCAAATAGCCATTCCAAGCTGGGCATTGGGTTCAGGCGGCACAAGGTTTGGTCGTTTTTCAATAGGTGGCGAACCCCGTAATCTTGAAGAAAAAATAGAAGATGTAGGTCTTTTGCATGCGTTAAATCAATCGAGCGGTGCAATTTCTTTGCATATTCCCTGGGATATTCCTGAAAATGCTGCTTCCATAAAAGCATTGGCTGCACAACATGGTTTACGTTTTGATGCCGTTAATTCAAACACATTTCAGGATCAGCAACAACAGCCACACAGCTATAAGTTTGGCTCAATGCAGCATGTTGATAAAGCTGTGCGCAAGCAGGCAATTGATCATAATATTGAAGTTATAAAGCATGGGGTTGCTTTAGGGTCTGATGCATTAACTGTATGGCTTGCAGATGGCTCATCATTCCCCGGCCAGTTAAATTTTCGCAAAGCATTTCAAAATACTTTAGAAAGCTTGCAGGAAGTTTATGAAGCTTTACCTGATAATTGGAAAATGTTTGTAGAATACAAAGCCTATGAGCCCAATTTTTACTCAATGGCAGTAGGGGATTGGGGGCAATCATATTTGTATACAAGCAAGCTGGGTGCAAAAGCATATACATTGGTAGATCTTGGTCATCATTTGCCGAATGCAAATATTGAGCAAATTGTTTCTCTTTTATTGATGGAAGGAAAACTTGGTGGTTTCCATTTCAATGATTCAAAATATGGTGATGATGATCTTACTGTTGGCAGTATCAATCCTTATCAATTATTTTTAATTTTTAATGAATTAGTAGAAGGTATGGATGCGAAAGGGTTGGATCACGCAACAGGTTTGGGATGGATGATAGATGCTTCGCATAACATAAAAGACCCGCTGGAAGATTTGCTGCAATCTGTTGAGGCAATAAAAATTGCTTATGCCCAGGCTTTATTGGTTGATACCAAAAAGCTGGAAATGGCGAGAGAAAATAATGATGTAGTAAAGGCGCAGGAAATTCTTCAAGACGCTTACCGAACTGATGTAAGGCCTTTAGTTGCAGAAGCAAGACTTAGATCAGGGGCAGTTTTAGAGCCACTGCAGTTCTTTCGTAAATTAAAAGTAAGAGAAAATCTTGTTAAGGAAAGAGGTGTAAAAACTGTTGCAACAGGATTATAAACCATGCGTGCAAAATCCGTAATTGCTATAATTGATGTTGGTAAAACCAACAAGAAGCTGTTTCTTTTTGATCAGAATTATAAAATTGTTTATGAGCGTTCTGCCCGTTTTTTTGAAACTGAGGATGAAGATGGATTTCCTTGTGAAAATCTTGAAAGCCTCCGTTTATCAGTGTTTGATGCCCTTCGTGATGTTTTCAGAAGAAAAGAGTTTAACGTAAAAGCACTCAATTTTACCACTTATGGTGCAAGTCTTGTTTATATAGATAAAGAGGGCAATCCATTATCACCACTATATAATTATCTTAAACCCTATCCTGAAGAATTAAAGAAAAAATTTTACGACACATACGGTGGCGAAGAAAAATTCTCTTATCGCACTTCATCGCCTGTATTAGGAAGTTTAAATTCCGGAATGCAACTTTATCGAATCAAATATGAGAAGCCTGAATTATTCAAACAAATAAAATATGCTCTTCACCTACCGCAATATTTAAGCTATCTTATCACCGGTAATGTTTGCTCAGATATTACCAGCATTGGCTGTCATACCAACTTATGGGATTTTAAAAAAAATGATTATCATGAATGGGTGCGTAAAGAAGGCATTCTGCAAAAATTGGCTCCTATAACAACTTTTGATAAAGTGATGCCTGCAATTTTTCCCGGGAATAATTATCCTGTCGGGATAGGTTTGCATGATAGTTCCGGGGCACTAATACCTTACCAGGTTAACTTTCATGAGCCGTTTGTTTTAATTTCCACAGGTACCTGGTGCATCAGCTTAAATCCATTTAACGATTTACCGCTCACTGTGAAAGAATTGCAACACGATTGCTTATGCTATATGCATTATCAGGGTAAGCCCGTAAAAGCATCACGCCTTTTTGCGGGGCATGAATATGACGAGCAGGTAAAACGCATTGCAGATCATTTTCAGCAAAATCCAACACGCTACAGAACAATAAATTTTCATCCTGAAATTATCGCATCATTGCAAAAGAAAAAAAATGCAGGCGCTAATACTGATACCCAAAAATTACTTCATGAGTGCCCTTTTATACACAGAGATCTTTCAATATTTTCAAATGATTTAGAAGCTTATCATCAGTTAATGCTGGATATTATTGCCCAGCAATACTTTTCCACCTCACTGGTTTTAGAGGGTACAAAAGTGCGCCGTATTTTTGTAGATGGAGGCTTCAGTAAAAATTTAGTTTATATGAATTTGCTGGCATTAGTATTCCCGGATATAGAAGTTTTTGCTGCCTCTATGGCTCAGGCAACTGCTATTGGCGCAGCTTTGGCGATAAATAAATCATGGAATAAAAAACCTGCTCCAAATGATATAATTGAACTTAAATACTATTCAGTTGCCCTTTTTTCCGGAAAGCTATAATAAATGGCAAGGTTATACGCTCGGCGTATTTGATAACAGCGGAAAACCAACTATTGCATTAAATACATTTAACTGATTATTTAAAACGCTATGCATAAGACTAAAAAAAACTAACAATTATGAGAATAGTTT
>JADGPY010000157.1 GCA_017882205.1 Chitinophagaceae bacterium | reverse complement strand
GCAGTAGTGCAATGGTTAAGAGATGGATTAGGTATTATAAAAACTTCTGCCGATGTGGAAACCCTGGCAAAGCAGGTAGAAACAACAGATGGTGTGTATGTAGTTCCTGCCTTTGCAGGGCTTGGTGCACCTTATTGGAACCAGCATGCGAGGGGAACTATTACAGGATTAACAAGAGGCAGCACCGCTGCCCATATTGCAAGGGCTGCTGTTGAAAGTATTGCTTATCAAACAATGGATGTACTAAAAGCGATGGAAGCAGATAGCGGTATCAGTATTAAAGAATTACGGGTGGATGGAGGTGCAACCAAAAATGATTTGCTGATGCAGTTCCAGAGTGATGTATTGGATACAAAAGTAGTACGGCCAACCATTACGGAAACCACTGCACTGGGGGCTGCCTATCTTGCCGGTTTAGCGGTAGGTTTTTGGAAAAGCATTGATGAGTTGCAACAACAATGGCAAATTGAAAAAGTATTTTCATCTTCAATAACAGATGCAGACAGGAATGAATTAACCAAAGGATGGCAGAAAGCTATTACAGCAGCATTATCAATAGCATAAATATTATTACTAATAAATGAACAGAAAGGAACAGTTAGATAAACTTAAAAATGAAAAAGAGTTCGAAATAATTATTATTGGTGGCGGCGCTACGGGCCTCGGTTGTGCCGTAGATGCTGCCAGCCGGGGTTATAAAACCCTGTTGTTAGAGAAATATGATTTTGCAAAAGGAACATCAAGCCGTTCTACCAAGTTAGTGCATGGTGGAGTAAGATATTTAGCACAAGGCAACATTCGTTTGGTAAGAGAAGCTTTATTGGAAAGAGGAAGGCTTTTACAGAATGCTCCGCATGTTTGCCATACATTATCTTTTGTAGTACCCTCATATAAATGGTTGCAAAAATGGTATTATGGCATCGGTTTATGGGTGTATGAATTTCTTTCGGGTAAATTAAGTTTGGGTAAAACAAAATTGCTTTCAAAGAATGAAGCCTTACATCATCTGCCTGATTTGTCAGTGCACAAATTAACCGGTGGTATTTTATACTTTGATGGGCAGTTTGATGATAGCAGGTTAGCTGTAAACCTTGCTCAAACAGCAATTGAGCAAGGGGCTGCGGTTATTAATTATTGTGGTGTTACCGGTTTTATTAAAGATGGAACTGCCATAACGGGTGTAAAGGCAAAAGATGAAATAAGCGGAAATGAATTTGAAATTAAAACAAAAGCAGTTATCAATGCAACCGGTGTTTTTGCAGATGCGTTGCTGCAGTTAGCGGAAGGACATTCAGAAAAGACTATTGCCCCATCTCAGGGAATTCATTTGGTTATAGAAAAACATTTTTTTAAAGGTAATGCAGGTATGATGATACCGAAAACAGATGATGGCAGAGTATTATTTGCCATTCCCTGGCATGATAAATTATTATTAGGTACAACCGACACACCAGTTGAAAACATTACCACAGAACCAAAACCCCTACAGGAAGAAATTGATTTTATAATCAGGCATTTTAACCGTTATACAATTTCAGAGATTCATTATAAAGATGTAAAAAGTGTTTTTGTTGGTCTTCGGCCCCTGGCAAAATTGAGTCGCGAAAAGAAAACAGCCATAATGCCCAGAGACCATGTAATAAAAGTGTTGCCGTCGGGTTTGGTGCATGTTACAGGAGGTAAATGGACAACCTATCGAAGTATGGCTGAACACACCATTGATAAAGTAATTCAAACGGCAGGATTAAAATTTTCATCATGCAAAACAAAACATTTAAAGATTCATGGATGGACAGATAATAAAATTGATACTCATTTATCTGTTTATGGAGCTGATGCAATGGCAATAAAACAAATGCTGAAAGATGATGTTTGGTTATCAGAAGAAATTCATGAATTGTATCCTTATACAAAAGCAGAAATAAAATGGTGTATTGAAAAAGAAATGGCAGTAACAGTAGAAGATATTTTAGCAAGACGAATAAGATTGTTATTCATGGATGCAAAAGCTGCAATGGAAGCGGCGCCATTGGTAGCAACCATACTTGCATCGCTTACTGGTAATAATGGACAATGGAGGCAGGAACAGATTGAGGCATTTAATAAACTGGCAAAAGGGTATTTACTAAATTAATAAAACTAAAATTAATATTTATGACTCCATTTTTAGGGGAATTACTTGGCACCATGTTCCTGATAGTTTTAGGAGATGGTGTAGTAGCTAATGTTGTACTGTCAAAAACAAAAGGTAACAGCAGTGGTTGGATTGTAATATCATTTGGCTGGGCCATTGCAGTATTTACAGGTGTGTACATAGCATCGCATGGCAGTGGCGCCCATTTAAACCCTGCCATAACATTAGCAATGGCAGCATTTAACGGGTTTCCCTGGAGTGATGTGCCTGTTTATATTGCAGGGCAATTTGCAGGCGCTATGATTGGCGCTGTGATAGTATGGTTTAGTTACCGCCAGCATTTTGATGATACAAACGACCCGGCTTTGCAGTTAGCAACATTTTGCACAGCACCAGCCATAAGAAATACTGTTCACAATCTTATTTCAGAAATTATTGGCACATTTATTTTGATGTTGGGTGTATTGTTCATGACGAAACCTGCAAATTCTTTAGGCACTTTAGATGCTTTGCCTGTGGCTTTATTGGTTTTGGGTATTGGCCTTTCATTAGGAGGGGCAACAGGATATGCCATTAACCCCGTAAGGGATTTAGGTCCCAGGATAATTCATGCCATCTTACCCATAAAAAACAAAGGGAAAAGTGATTGGGGGTACAGTTGGATTCCCGTTATTGGCCCAATCGTAGGTGGTTTGCTGGCTGCTTTTATTTTTAAAATGTTTATTCACTTATAATCTATGCGTTTAGTTTATCTAGCATTAATTACAGCGAACTTTTCCGGAAAACTCTATTGCCTCTCTTAAACGTGCAATAGAATTAAAATATACCGGCTAATGACTTTGAGGATGCATTACATTTTAATAAATCTTTCACTCCCTATTAATTTCATTTAAAAAATCATTTAACGTTTGCTCGGTAGTTAGTTGTAGCTTTTTTCTAAGGCGATAACGGCTGATTTCTACTCCCCTTACGGAAATATTTATTAGCTGTGCAATTTCTTTAGAAGAAAGTTTTAATTGCAAATAGGCGCATACTTTTAAATCTGTATTGGTTAAACCAGGGAATTTCGATTTTAATTTTTTTAAAAAGCCATTATTTATTTCATCGAAATGAGTCGCAAACTGCTCCCAGTTGGAATTATTCTTTTCGACATCATTTAAAAGCTGAATAGCTTTTTTTACATCGTGGTTCCCTCCTGTTTTTTTATACAGCTTTTGTAACTCATCTTTTACTTTTACCAGGGCGTCACTCCTTTCAACCAGGTGCATACTTACACCTGCTAGTTCTTTATTTTTATAAATTACTTCATTGGCTAATTTTTCATTTTGAAGTTCAATGATTTCTTTCTCATTTTTTTCAACTTCTAATTGGTGGATATATTTAAGCCTTTTCTGCTCTTCTTCAAATTTCAACTGTTGCAGATAAAATTTTCTGTCTTGCCATTTATAAAGGAGGTAAAGGGATATAAGAAAAAAGAGGGTATAAAAAAGATACGCCCAGGTCGTTTTATACCAGGCAGGTTTTACCACAAAACTATAACTGATGGTTTCTGACTCATTACCCAGGTTGTCGTGTGCCTTAACTTTAAAGGTGTATTTGCCATTCGGCAAATTGGAATAATCTTTTTCTGTTTTAGGTGTCCAGGTCGACCATCTGTTTTCATATCCTTCTAATAGATAGCTATACTCAATATTGTTTTGTAAACTAAAAACAGGGGAGCTGAATTCGAAATGAAAGGAATTGTAGCCTATAGGAAATTGTAAAATTGAATTTTTGTTTTGTATAAATGTTAAATCAGAGCTTTGAAAATGACCGCCGAAAATTACTCTGTCGGATTTTCCAAATACTTCTACCTTCGATAGTAAAATTTTTAGTTTAGGATTAGTGGCAATGTACTTTTCATAGTTGAGATGTATAATCCCATTTTCCGAGGCAATGAAAATATTTTTTTTGTTGAATGGATATATATTTTCAAATCCTGATAAAATTTTCCCTGTTAATTCAGGGAAATAAGTAATGCTGTGCCGTTTTTCTGCACCTGCATCTGTAAAACTGACTACCCCTATTTTTTTGCCACTGCAAAACCATATATTCCCATCTGCATCTTCATTCAGGTATTGTATACCGTTATTGCCAAATATGTTGAACAACAAAGGGGATGGGATAAATTTTTTAACAGAGGCGTCAAATTCATATATCCCTTTTTCTGTGGCAAATACAACCCTGTTTTTTATTCTGAATACATGATTTCTGAAAGTAGAAGGTAACCCGTCTTTTTCTGTAAATAATTGTGCGGTATATGATTTAATATCGGCTGCCAATAATATTTTGTAAATACCCCTATATGGATGAGATGCCCAAATATCATTGTTATTATCAATTGCTAAAAAACGGATTGATTCATTGATACCTTTAATAGTTTCGCTGCTTGAAAATTTATTTTCAGCAAATTTAAGCATGATGAGCCCGGAATAAGTGCCAGCCAATACATTCTTTGCTGGGTATATCGATGTAGTTGGCACAAACAGCCAGGTGCCAATGTCGCGTGTTAATTGAAGCGCCTGATTATTTTGGATTAAATAGCTTCCGTTGTGGTGACCCATTAATAACTGATGGTTTACTTCATCCAGGTGCCAGGCTTGCCCGCCACTATTTTTTATGAGGATGAATTCCCCTTTGGAGAAACTGAGATCTTTATTTGTATTTGACAGGGGGACTGTATATGCACCATCAGATGTGGCAATATAGAGCTTGTTATTAAAAATCCGGGAGGAATAGCCAGTGAGTTCGTTGGTTTTGCTGGGCTTTATATATTTAATGGCAGAATTATACGAAATAAAACTGATGCCATTGTTTAGCCCTGCCCACAAGTTTTTGTCTTTGTCCAGGAATACACAGAGAACATTATTGTTTTGAAGACCGTCTGTCCTGGCAATTTGTTGAACAATTTGTCCCGCAGTATTTATCACTAAACAGCCTTCAGAAGTAGTGCCTGCCACAAATTCCAGGTTATTTATTTGTTCAAACGAATAAATATGATTTTTTATGAAATTATTATCCGCACTGGTATTTTTTTTTGTAAAAGAGCCATTGTGAAAAATATATAAACCATTTTGCAGGGAACTTATAAGCAGGCTATCGTTATTCAATTGAATGATTCCTGTAATGGCAAAATTTGGAATTGAATTTTGGGTATTTAAAGGTTGCCACCCATTATTGATAAATTGAAAGAGTCCGTTTTTGTAGTCTTGTGCAATTAGTTTATTACCGGCAACTTTCAAAATCTGCCAACCGGAATTTGCAGGATACACTTGGATGGCTTGATTCTTAAATTCGAAAATCCGGTCCCATGTACGAAAGAATACGGATTCTTTATATATTTCAATATTCCAAATATCAGTAAATTTGTTCTGTGATTTTGGGATAAGGTTTTTAAGAGATGTATACTGCAAAATACCATAAGCATCAGGGGAATAATAACCAATTTCATCCTGCCCGCCAGCATAAATTCTGTTATTATCAAGTGCTATTGAACGTAAAATCGTTTTATTGGGTTGGGGATATACTTTCCAAAAGCTTCCGTCATAAGTAATTAGCCCCTCATTGTTGGCAAAATACATCTTGCCCGATTTGTCCTGTTTTATATCCCATGTTTGAGTACCCGCATGAAAATCATTGTTATTAAAATTCACTATTTGAGGAAGCCCAATGGTGTTTTGTCCAATTGAAGGGAAATAAATGGCAAACAACAAAAAAAATGAGATCCATTTTTTCATCAAATAAAGGTAAATATAAGTTTGATGTGGTAATGATGTATATTTTTTTTATTAATAATCAACCAGTTAGAAATTATTGATGTAGCCATGATGTGGTGTTATTAATTTTGAAGGTCAGTAAATACAGTTACATTTGCATCACTTACTCTGCATATTGATCTATGTGCATATTGATCTATTATTATAAAAAACTTAAAAATTGCATATGAAAAAAATCTTACAAGGAATTTTCCTATTTGTTTTATTACTATTCTCATCAGTTTCCTGGGCTCAAAACAAAACAGTTACAGGCAGGGTTATTGGAGAAAAAGGAGATGCTGTTTCAAATGCATCAGTTATAGTAAAAAACACCAAAATTGGTACAAATACTAATGCAAACGGTGAATTTACAATATCTGTCCCCGCTACTGCTAAAGCACTTGTAATTACTTCGGTAGGTTTTGATTCTAAAGAAGTTTTCATTACTGCTGCCCCTTTAGAAATTACGCTTACAGAGATCGTTTCAAATTTATCTGAAGTAATTATTAACGTGGGTTATGGCTCACAAAAGAAAAGTGTGGTAACGGGATCTATTTCCAGGATAACAGCCAGGGATATAGAAATGGTTCCTAATGGACGCGTCGAGCAGACACTACAAGGCAGGGTTGCTGGTGTAACAATAATGCAAAGCTCTGGTCAACCTGGTTCTGGTTCCACTATAAGGGTTAGGGGCGTTACCACTTTTGGCGACGGAGGTAATAACCCGCTTTGGGTTGTTGATGGTGTTGTGGTTGACGCTGGAGGAATTGGTTACCTTAATCAATCTGATATCGAATCAATCGAAGTTCTAAAAGATGCCACGTCTGCTGCCATTTATGGAACCCGTGCTGCTACCGGGGTTATTTTAGTAACTACAAAAAAAGGAAAAGCAGGAAAATTGACTATTAGCTACAATGGTTTTTATGGCACTTCAGCACCGGAAAAAGTACTTAAATTACTTAATGCAACTCAATATGGCGCCTTATTGAACGAAAATTCTGTTGCTGGTGGCGGCAATGTTGTGTTTACTAACCTTAGTACTTTAGGCACTGGAACAGATTGGCAAAAAGCTATTTTTAATTATAGTGCCCGCCGTTCTACTCACGAAATAAGTTTGAGTGGAGGCAACGAAAGATCTACTTTTTATTTGTCATTTGGTATACAGGATCAAGACGGAATTGTTGCTACCGATATTTCAAGTTTTACGCAAAAGAATATTCGCTTAAACTCTATACACAAACTATCTAAAATATTTACATTTGGGCAAACGGTTGGATACACGCATCAAAAAGCCGTTGGTCTTGGAAACACCAACAGTGAATTTGGCGGTCCTTTAAGTTCTGCAATCAACCTTGACCCAACAACCCCATTAGTTGTTACTGATCCTCTTGTTGCCAATGCCGCACCATACAGCGTTAATCCTGTTATAAGAGATGCGAATGGAAACCCTTATGGTATTTCAACAATTGTTGGGCAGGAAATGACAAACCCGATGGCTTATATTCAATCGAGATTAGGAGGTTATAGTTGGTCTGATAATATTGTTGGAAATGCTTTTTTAGAAGCCGCCATTACAAAAGATATAAAAGTAAAGAGCAGTATTGGAGGAAAATTAGCTTATTGGGGAGGACAGGGTTTTACCCCTGTATATTATCTAAGCGCCACTTCAAGCGTTCTTAAAAATAATATCAGTAAAAATGACAACAACGTTTTAAACTGGAATATAGAAAATACTATTACTTTTTCTAAAAAAATAAAGGAACACGATTTTACTTTATTATTAGGGCAGGGTGCTTATGTTGAAAGTATTGGAGGAGGCTCTTCTGTTACACTGTATGCTTTGCCAATTACCAGTTACAAGGATGCTTCATTCAGCTTTAATATTCCTGATGCTGCAAATAGGGTTGGAGGCGCCTGGGATTTTACGCAACATAAATTATCATCTTTGTTCGCCCGTTTAAATTATAATTATAACGAAAAATATTTATTCACAGGAATATTGCGTCGTGATGGTTCTTCGAGGTTTGGATTGAATCATAAATACGGAGTATTTCCTTCAGCATCTTTAGGTTGGGTGGTTTCTAAAGAAAAATTCTGGATATATAATAAATATGTAAACCAATTAAAAATAAGAGGCGGATATGGTAAAGTAGGAAACGATGCGATAAGAGATTTTGGATATCTTGCTACAGTTGCTGGTGGATTCAATTATACGATAGGTAATAACGGTGCGATAACTACCGGGTATAGTCCAACATCACTTGATAATCCGGATTTGCGTTGGGAAGAAACAACACAATTTAATGTTGGTTTTGAAGCCTTGTTAGTAAATGCATTAAACTTAACGGTAGATTATTACAAGAAAAAAACTACCGGTATTTTAAGACCAATAACTATACCAGGATATGTTGGAGTATCTTCTTCTCCGGTAGCAAATATTGCCGATATGGAAAATAGTGGTTTAGAAGTGGAATTAAGCTACCGTAAAAAAATCGGGCCGGTTAATTTTTCTGCCAATGGTAATATTGCTTACCTGAAAAACAAAGTTACCTATGTAGCTTCCGATGCTCAATCTATTATCGGAGACGCTTCGTTTCAGTCCATGGGTGCTGTAACAATAACAAAGGTTGGAGAATCATATAATTCTTTCTATGGTTACAAAACAGCAGGAATTTTCCAAAATATGGCAGAGGTTAATGCTTATACTAATAAAGCGGGAACCCTTATTCAGCCAAATGCAAGACCGGGAGATTTTCGTTGGGCAGATATAAATGGTGATGGGACAATTACGGCTGCCGATAAAACGATTTTAGGCAACAATATTCCAAAATACACTTTTGGTTTAACTATAGATTTGGAATATAAAGGTTTTGACTTTATGGCATTTGCCCAGGGAGCTGCAGGCAATAAAATCTTCCAGGGGCTTCGCCGTTTAGATATCATGAATTCAAACTATCAAACCGTTGCTCTAAGCCGTTGGACAGGCGAGGGAACATCTAACAATTATCCACGTTTAATCAGCAGTGATCCAAACGGAAACTTTGGAAATATGTCTGACTTTTATTTAGAAAAAGGCGATTATTTGCGTCTTAAAGTAGTGCAACTGGGATATTCCATACCTTCTAATTTATACAGTAAAATCGGGGTCAGTAAATTACGGTTATATGTAACATCCGAAAATTTATTAACCTTAACTAAATATACCGGGTACGATCCTGAAATTGGTGGCGGTGTTTTTGGAGTAGATAAAGGGATATATCCTCAGGCACGTTCATTTATTGTTGGCGCTCAATTACAATTTTAAAAAAAAAGGCATGAAAAAAATAAAAATCAATTACTTATTTATAGCAGTAGCCATGATAATCACATCGGCATCCTGCAAAAAGGGGTTTGTAGATATACAACCTCAGGGTCAATTTCTTTCTCAAAATTATTATGCAGATCAATCCCAGGCTTTTGGAGCCCTGGTTGGAGTTTATGATGTAATGCGAAAAAATTCAGGTGGTTTTGAAAATATGATCTCTATGATGAACGCAGGTTCCGATGATCAATTAGCCGGTGGTGGCGGTGCAACTGATGGTGCCGGCATACAGGGATTTTCTAATTATACTTTAAACTCCCAAATTATACCGGGAAGTTTCTGGAACGATCATTACCAGGGAATTTTTAGAGCAAATACGTTATTGGGAAAATTGCCGGATGTTACTATGGATGCTGCTTTAAAGGCAAGATTTGGAGCAGAGGCAAAAACCTTACGAGCTCTTTATTATTTTAACCTGGTAAGAATGTTCAAAAACATTCCTTTGTTGTTAGCGCCTTTAACTGCTTCAAATATGTATTCTGTTTCTCAGGCTACTCCGGCAGCAGTTTATACTCAAATAGAAAAGGATTTAACAGATGCTATTGCTGTTTTACCCACAACAGTACCTGCAGCAACAGAAGGAGGGCGTTTAACAAAAGGAGCAGCTCAGGCATTATTGGGTAAAGTTTATCTGTATGAAGGACCTACTAAATATGCACTTGCTGCAGCACAGTTTGCAGATGTAAACGGGGCACCCGGTGGTACAAGCCAATACGGTTACCGGTTGTTATCTAGCTTTAGTGACCTTTGGGTGGTTGCTAATAAATTTAATACAGAATCAATTATGGAAGCTTGTCATAGCAGCATAGGAAATTCTGATTGGGGATGGTGGGGTAGCGGTGCAGATGAAGGCAACTCAGTAAATGTAATGGTTGGCCCAAGAAGTTACTCACGGCCTGCGGGTTCAACAGCACCTGATTTACCTTCAGGTTGGAGTTTTAATGTATTTACCCAGGATTTTTATGATTTCATAAAGTTAGACCCAAGGTTTGGCGCAACAGTATTTGATTTAAAAGCATTAAAAGCAGCCGGACAAGCAGATTATATTGCAGGGTATCAAAATACAGGATATTTTTTGAATAAATTTTTGCCAAGAGCATCAGATGTAAGAACCGGGGGAGGTGCTTTGGAGCTAAACTACAAACAAGACACTTATGTAATTCGTTTAGCCGATACTTATTTAATGGAAGCCGAAGCATTAGGAGCATCCGGCTCAAGAGCCCAGGCATTACTTGATGCTGTAAGGACGAGGGTTGGTTTGCCATCTATTCCTGTTTCTTTGGCTAATATCAAATTAGAGCGTAGAGCAGAACTGGCTGGCGAAGGCCATCGTTTCTTTGATCTGGTAAGATGGGGAGATGGTGCTGCTAAATTAGGTAGCAGAGGTTTTGTTGCTGGTAAGAATGAAATTTTTCCTCTTCCAGCGGTAGAATTAATAGGCACTACATTAGTTCAAAACCCTGGCTATTAATATAATTAAAAAAAAAAAAATGAAGAAAATAAAATTAATATACGGCTTTGCATTACTGCTGGTAATTGCTATAGGTTGTACTAAAAAAGATGGTATTGATCAGGATCTTTCTTATTTAAGTACAGCCGCTTCCGGAAATCTTGTTAAAATTTTTGATATCAGCAATGATAATTCTGGTAACGTTAAAATTACACCTCTTGGTGAAGGTGTAACTTCTTCAACAATTAATTTTGGTCATGGTACTGGGGCTGCAGCATCTGCTGTAGTAACACCAGGGGGAAGTGCAACACATTCATATCCCGAAGGAAGTTATAATGTAACTATTATCTCTATAGATATTGCGGGACATCAAACCACAACTACTTATCCATTGCAGTTAACTTATCGGGCACCTGTAAATGTAATGATAACAACAGGAACTGATATGACTGTAAGTGCAACAGCATTGTATGCCAAATCGTTTTTGGTTTACTATGGTGATGTTGCCAATGAAGTAGGTACCCCAATGGCAATTGGCCAAATACTGCCGGCTCATATTTATCCGGCAACCGGGGCTCCTTTTGTCCTGAAAGTAGTAGCTCAAAGTGGTGGTGCCGCAACAACTACTGCCACCAAAACATTGTTTGGTTTTCCAATTGATTTTGAAACTGCAGCAGTTAACTACTTCTTTGGAACTTTTG
>JADGPY010000156.1 GCA_017882205.1 Chitinophagaceae bacterium | reverse complement strand
TCTTTCCAATAACATGGACCAATTGGATCATAGCTCCGGTTTTAGCAGCCAGCATTAATGCCAGATTCAAACCGGTTAAAGACTCATCTGAGAAATCCAGGGGGACGATAATTGTTTTCATAAATTTCAAATTTTATTTTCAATAAGTTTATAAACCAGGTCCAAAGTCTGAAAGAGTTCCACCGGCAAAGACCTGGTGGAAATTAATCACACATTTTACAAAAATTGAAGCCATAATATCTATAACCTGCCAAAATAAATTGAGGTGTTTTTAAAACTAGTTTTTGCTCTTAAAAATGGTTTTCAACGCATTTGAGGCTTCTACCGGGGCAGTTTCACCCAGCTCATGAAAATTATCGAGACTGAGCAACAACGTCATTAATTTATCCTTCTCGTTTGCAGTCACCAGGCTAAGTAAAACGTGATGGGCTCCTTTGTTAAAAAAGAAAGAACTTTTTCCATCTCGAACTGCCTTCAGTAAAGGACAGATACTCCGCCTGCCGATTTTAATAAGACCTTCAGCTGCGATCCATCTGATTTCAAATTCTTTATCGTCAAGCAGACTAATTAATATAGGAATCGACCTTCTGTCAGCAATCAGCTCAACTATCTTGGCAATTTCCATACGCAGGGTTTCATTTCGGGATTCAAGCAGCTTATGTAATTGAGGGACAATGGTTTTACCCATTTCTACCAGAGTACTTCTTGCAATAAACTTCTCACCGGAGTTTTTAATATCCATCGATTCCTTAAAGAGTTTGGCCAGATTGTCCGGAAAATCATTAAAAGCATTATCTATCTCAGTATTGTCACCTTTTTTCATATCTCATTCCGCTTCCACCATCATTTTTCCATGGTTTTTCCCGCTGAACAGACCAAGGAAAGTACCAGGTAATTTATCGAACCCATGAATAATTGTCTGCGTGTATTTAATTGTTCCCTCCTTCACCCATCCGGTCAAATGTGCAAAGCCTTCTTCAAACCGTTCACTGTAATCTCTTACAATAAAACCCTTTACCATAATACTCCGGGTTAAGAGCCTGGGCAATATCCTGGGTCCCATTTGGACTTCAGTGTTGTTGTATTGCGAGATTTGTCCACACAGAACGACCCTTGCATGAAAATTCAGGTTAGAAATAACAGCATCAGAAATTTCCCCTCCTACATTATCGTAATATACATCCACCCCTTTGGGACAAACAGATGCAATTTCCTGCTTCATTGTCTTTGAGGTTTTATAATTAACGGCTTCATCAAACCCGAATTGCTCTTTTAATAATTTACATTTGTCATCTGAACCCGCAATACCAACTACATAGGCTCCTTGTATTTTGGCTATTTGTCCGGCCACAATACCTACTGCTCCGGCAGCACCAGATACAACAACAGATTCTCCTGTTTTAGGTTTGCCGATGTCCATCATTCCAAAATATCCTGTAAGACCCGGCATTCCGAGAATGCCCAGGTAATAGCCCGGTGGAACCGACTTAGTATCAATTTTACGGAGGTTTTCTGCCTTTTCTATACAATATGTTGCCCAAGGTAACATTCCAAATACTGTGTCACCTTCATTGAAAGATTTACTGCCGCTTTCAATTACCTTAGCCACTACGCCTCCAGCAATAGGCTCGTCAACCTTAAAAGATGCTGCATATGACTTTACATCATTCATCCGTCCTCTCATATAAGGGTCTACGGAAATAAACCACGACTTCAGCAAGACTTCTCCCTCTCCTATTTTTTTCTGTTCTTTTTCTTCAAATCTGAAATTTTGGGATGTAGGAAGACCATGAGGTCTTGATGCTAAAACAATTTGTTTGATTTTCATAATCTTATCTGTCTGTTCGTCATTATCCTATTAACAATTAATTTACCGATAATGTTCTTCTGATTAAAATTTATATTTAATTGCTTTCCGGCATTTCTCTCCGTTTAAAAAATTAATGAAATCTTAATCAAACATTAATTCAGATTTAATTTATCTGTGAAATCGCTCCTATATTTTTGCCTTTGAAAATTGCATAAATGGTCTTTGTTTTTATATACTTTCTAAGATTATTTAAACTAATTAAATATGAAGGTCTTCATAAAAAACATGGTTTGTCGGAAAACCAAATTTTATGTTCTGCTCGAACTGGAAAGGTTAGGTATAAATTACAGATCATTCGAATCTGGAGAAATTGATCTTGAAAACGATTTATCATTGGTTGAAATAAGAAAATTAGATTTCGCACTTCGTAAATACGGACTTGAAATAGTATTCAAAAAGACCCAATTAGTCACTAAAATTCAGGAAGTTATTCTTGATATGTTAAAAAATAATACAGCGCCCGAAGCCGGATTCCCATATTATGTGTCACAAATGGTCGGTTATAATTATACCTACCTCAATAAGTACTTCACAAAGGAGACAGGAGTATCAATTGAGGAGTATTATACAGAAAAGAAAAATGAAAAATTAAGGGTGAATGAACCAACCTGGTCAGATGGCTTCAGTTCTCAGGGCAAAAGTGCGTAGGATACTTGCTAAAATTGGAAACCGTTATATAAACGAAATGCGACAGGAAAATACTGGTAACCGGATATTTCATATAAATAAAACTTTGTCTGATATGGTATCAATAACATTTATCCCGACAAGTTCAAGGATCAAATACTCTGCCAACCTGGAAAAAAAGCTAAGCGGTAAGGACTATTCTCTTATCAGAAATATAAACCTGATCCTGGAATTGATAATCAGCAATACCTTAAGGTATAACAAGCTGACATCCACAGATGAGATCTATGAAAACTTAAAAACTTTCCAAAATAGTAATGTTCCGTATGAGGAGAAAGAAGTCGAATTAGATGTTAACTCCATTGAAAACATTTGCAATATTTTCTGTGAAGGCAAAGGCGTTTTGATAAAGCTGAAAAGAAATAATGAATGCTTCTATAAATTGAACAACCATGTGAATCTGTGAGTCAGTAACAAAAACTGATTATCTCATCTATCAAAACCCCAATCATTTACATTATTCCCTTTTCATTTGATTTTCGCATGTTAAACCAGGTCAATACCACTGCAATCAGAAGTGGCAGAACTCCTGCAATTATAAATATTATATCGGCAGGTAATCTTAGCCAGGCCAGGTTAACAATATGTTGCTTACCGGAGAACTCGAGACTTCGGGCATGCCAGTAACCATTCCTGATTACATCCAGTAACTGAAGGACTCCGCTTGGAAAAAGCTGCAATAATATCATACCTGCGAGCCCGATATTAAGCCCCCAGAATGAAATTTTAACATATTTCTCAATTCTTTTCCATTGATCTGCAGAAGAGATCTGTCTGATTGCGAATATAAGAAAAGCTATTCCCAGCATGCCAAAAACTCCCATAAGAGCTGCATGACCGTGGTTCGGCGTAAGGTTGGTACCTGTTTCATAATAACTTATGACCGGAAGATTAATTAAAAAACCAAATATTCCGGCACCCACAAAGTTCCAGATGCCTACAGCGATCAGGAAATAAAATGTCCATTTATGAGGAAAATCTATCCTGAGTCCTTTTTCGTCTGTTTTTGCGTGCATTAACCTTGCAAAGTCAGATGCTTCAAGGGTTAGCAGGATCAAGGGAACTACTTCCATAGCAGAAAAGGAAGCAGAAATAGCCATCGAAACAGATGTTTGCCCATTCCAGTACCAATGATGTCCAGTTCCTAATATTCCGGCGCCAAGAAACAAAACAGCATCAAGGTAAATGATCCGGGTAGCGGTACGTTTCGACACCAGTCCGAGCTTATAGAACATTATTGCAACCATAACAGTTGCGAATACTTCAAAAAAACCTTCTACCCAAAGATGGATTATCCAGAATCTCCAGGTATCAACCGTTGAGTAATTCGTTGAAGAACCAAAGAAAAAGGCTGGGATATAGAAAAATGGTATTGCAAAAGCTGCCAGCAGAAAAATGGTTTTTAATTCCCGCTCGCCGGGTTCCTTTCTGGAAGGCTTTACTGACCTGTAAAGTAAAAATGCCCATAATAAAAGTCCAACAGCCATCAAAACCTGCCAGCCACGGCCCATTTCAAGGTATTCCCATCCCTGGTTGCCAAGCCAGAACCATATTTTTTTCAAAAAGTCCCTGGCTCCGAGGTATTCCCCTGCCATGCTACCGAAAACCAAAACTGCCAGGGCGATGAAAAGAAAATTAATCAGTGCTATCTGCCCTTTTGGCTGGCGTTTCGATAGAACGGAAGAAATAAAAATTCCTCCTCCGATATATGTTGTTGCAATCCAGAGAATAGCAGCCTGAAGATGCCATGAACGAAGAACATTCGAAGGAATCAGTGATGACAGGTCGAAACCGAAAAATCCTTTCGGATCAGCAAAGTAATGAGCAATTGCACCACCTGCGAATGTCTGTAGAAGAAGAAGAAAAATGGCTATAACAAAAAATTTTATTGATGAGCGTTCCATTGCTGTTGGCTTGCCCGGTATCATCTGAGGTGGCATCAGATCTTCAGCTCCACGCCAGCCAAGATAATTGAACCGGCCAAAGAAAAAGAGTATCAGCGCAATTCCTCCAAGAAGGGTAATAAGACTTAAGGCACTCCATAATATTGTTGCACTCGAAGGTCCATTTCCTATCAGAGGTTCATATGGAAAATTATTCGTATAGGAATAGTTTTTACCAGGAACTTTTGCAGTAGTTGCCCAGGCAGCCCATGCAAAAAAAGATGTCAGTTGTCTCAGCTCTTCCGGGTCAGTTATTAAAGTTTTTGGTAATCCACGGTTTGCATCTGGTTTCTGAAAATAATCCCGCCAGTACGAAATCTGCGCATTATAAGATTTTTTTTCAGGCTCGGTATACAATAGGTTATGGCTGTCGTAGCTATACCGGTTTTTTGACAAATAATCATGGGTTAAGGCTGTAAGAGACTCTTTCTGTTCAGAGGAAATGTCTGATACCGGTGCTTTATACTTTTCTTCAGCAATATAACCTGTGACTTCCAGAGCAAGATTATGTAAATATTGTGCAGAGAAATCCGGGCCCATGTAAGCTCCATGACCCCAGATACTTCCATTGTCCATAAGTGCCTTTTCGAGGAAGACCTTCTGTCCATTTTGAACATCTGTCGCAGTGAATACCACCAAGCCTGAACTGTCTAAAACTTTTTCAGGTATCGGCGGTTTTAAATTCTTGTAGAGGGAGCCGGTAGTCACCCAGATGAGTATTCCAAATTCAAGGAGAAGAATGATATATAATCCCCTCCTCCACCAAATAGATAAATTTTGGTTTTTTGAGTTGTCATTTGAACTTTGCATAGAAAATATATTCAGTTAAAAGTTATTCCCATAGATTTCGCTGGTAATTATTTTGAAATTATGGTTTCAATAGCTCATGAATATGTTTTTTTAAATTACATGCTTTCATCGTATTTTAAAAATATTTTTTTCAACCCAATATATATAATGTCCGAAATCAGCCCCTTCTGCTAATTTCAACCAGCGCGTTGTGTTTTATTATTTTTATATCCTTTTCCTGCAGCTTAATTAGTCCTTCCTTTTCAAAGATTTTAAGGAGTTTCACAGTGCTTTCTGTTGAAATTCCTGCAAAATCAGCGAGATCTTTTCGTGAAAGAAGCTGAAATATGTCTGACTTTTCACTTTTTAAGCCATCGATATACAATAATGTGTCTGCCATCCGGCCATTCATCTGCTTGTACATAAGGTTACGAACCGTGTTGAGCAGGTTGGTATTCTGCGCGCAGTACCTCTTAATAATGTTAAACCCGAACGTCCCGTTTTGCTTTACAACTTTTCCAATAGCTTCCTTTTCAATAAGGAATATATGGCAATCGGTCAAAGCAACAGAGGAATAATTGAAAGTGTTTTCGGAAAACACGGCCGAAAGTCCAACAAATTCACCAGGTTTTATTATCCGCAGGTTGTAGTTCTTAATGCCATCACCTTCAAGATATTGTTTCGCATAACCATCAATAACAAACAATACATATGAAGCAAATGCTCCCTGTTTGGTCAAATTATCATCTTTGCGGAAGAGTACCTGGGTTTTGCTTGCCCTTACAACTTCAACCTCTTCGGGTAAAAGCGCCTGAAAACAGGGCGCCTTTATATCACAGATATATTCTCTATCGGTCTCGAGTATGGTTTTCATCCCTATAATGATTCATTAAAAAATACAAAGTTAACTTAAAACAATAAAAAAGTTGTCGTGAATCAACCGGTAACTTGTCGCAGTGCACTCTCAATTCATTTATTTATGAGAAAATACGTAGTATTTTTGTCCTTTAAACTTAAATATAAAAAAGTCATGTTGTACACTAATTTAAAACACATCGAGTCAATTGCGGATCATAATAAAGCAATAAATGAAAATGAAAATGTCCTGGTTATCTGCGGACGCATGGGTCCCATGTGTATACCTGTTTATGGAATTGCCGAAGAGCTTGAATCTCAATATGAACATG
>JADGPY010000155.1 GCA_017882205.1 Chitinophagaceae bacterium | reverse complement strand
GCCATTTATAAGACCGATGATATATATATCATTAGAATGAAGGTATCGGGTCTTTTTAAGATAGTTAGATGACATATTATTGACTTTGGGTTCAAAAAAGTGTAACTTTGGTAGGATTCAACAAATTTCTAACAATTTGCTTCTCAAAGAACTAGCATGAATTATGGGCTCGAAGCATTGAGGAGTGCATAGCCATCCAAAAAAGTTGAGAGCATGACATTTGCAGTAATTTTAGAAATAAGATGAGAATAATTAGCACAATCAGGTTAAAACCGGTAGCAATTATGGTACTGCTATTATTGCTTGCTATCAATTGCAAGAAAGAGCTGGTGCCTGCTTTGAATACAACCGGAATAAGTGATATAACCTCTGAATCAGCCACATCCGGAGGCAATATTATTGATGAAGGCAGCACTCCTGTCATAGCTAGAGGAGTCTGTTGGAATACTTCTGTTAAACCAACCATTTTAAGCAGCAAGACTATCGATGGCGATGGGTCAGGAAGTTTTATTAGCAATATTACCTTGCTTAATAATAATACAGTTTATTATTTAAGAGCCTACGCAACAAATAGCATTGGGACAGGCTACGGTAATGGGCTTTCATTTACTACCGGTAATTATGAAGTACAAGCATTAATAACGTCAGATGTAACAAATATTTCGCAATTTTCTGCTATATGCGGTGGCACAATTACGTCCAAACCCGGAGACCCAAGTTTTTTGAAAGGTATTTGCTGGAGTAAAAATTCGAATCCAATAATTGTTCTTGATTACAACAATTATACCTATTATGTTTATAGCTTAGGTTCCTGCAATTTTCCATGTAGTTTTACCTGCAATGTTGGAGATGAATATAATCCATTAGAACCAAATACCACCTATTACGTGAGGTCATTTATAGAAAATAACACAGGTACTAGTTATGGTAATATCGTATCTTTTAAAACATTGCCACTTCCTATTGTAATTCCCAAAACCAAACAGGTGTACAATATTACACAAACAGCTGCTTTTTGCGGAGGGAGCATACTTTCAGATTTCGATACCACAGTTAAAGCAAAAGGTGTATGCTGGAGCACATCACAAAATCCTACAATTTCAGACAATAAGACAATTGATGGGTTCGGAGGAGCTGGTTTTGTATCCAGATTATCCGGTTTAATTCCCAATTCAACTTATTACGTTAGTGCGTATGCTACAAACAATAGGGGGACTGGTTATGGCGAGGTCTTGCCATTTAAAACACTATCAGATACAGTACCTGGTCTAATTACGGCCAATATAACAAATGTTACCCAAACTTCTGCTGTTTGCGGAGGAACAATTACCTCCGAAGGAGTGACTGCTGTGACAGGTAGAGGAGTGTGCTGGAGTACAACACAACACCCCACAGTATCGGATACCAAGACATCTGATGGAGCCGGACCAGGGGATTTTGTAAGTGCTCTTACCGATTTGAATCCTAATACAAAATATTTTGTAAGATCATATGCCACATACAGCGAAGACATAGTTTATGGTTCTGAATTATTGTTTTACACACTTGGTTCTGTTACAGATATTGATGGAAATTTTTATAATACGTTAATTATCGGCACTCAGGAATGGATGACTGAGAATTTAATGGTTACAAAATATCAGGATGGGACCGACATACCAAATGTAACTGATCAGAAAATATGGGCAAATCTGAAAACCGGAGCCTATTGCAATTATATAAACGATATTTATTATGTCAAGACCTGCGGGCGATTGTATAACTATTTTGCATTAAATGATAGCCGCAATCTTTGTCCTGCAGGTTGGATTGTACCTACTGATGCGGAATGGGATATACTGATCAATTTTCTAGGTGGTCCGGAAATAGCTGGTACAAAACTAAAAGATCCAAGCTGGAAAATTCCGAATCAAGCCGATGAAAGTGGCTTTCTGGCACTTCCTGGTGGCAAGAGGTTTATTTGGGGTGAATTGATTTTTGATCAATGGGTACAATTCAGTGAATTCAGATACATTTTAGAGGGATGGTGGTGGTCCAGTAATGGCAACGAACTAAATATAATAGAGCAATCCTCAAGAATAGATCGTAAAAGGGCCTACTATGAAGAAGGTGCCAGTGTTCGATGCCTGAAGGATAATTAAGCTATTTGAGATAACCAAGTAATAGGTGTTCGGGTATGTTCTCTTTATGTTGCATTGCAGAATACATAGGTCTCAGGTATCAAACCAATTTTCTTTCCACAAAACCAAATACATGATGAATCAAATATTTCAGGAACAATTATGAAGAGAATTTTAATTTATGGAATTTCATTTGTGATTGGATTGAATGCCTGCAGTGTATATACTCATCAGACAGTTGACATTCCATTGATAAACAAAAAGAAAGAGCTGAGAACAGATGCAGGGATTTCTTTAAAGGAACTTTTCTATGGGACCATTTCATATGGGCTCACTGATAAGATAGCTTTGCAGACTTTCTATAATAAGAGTTTTGATCACAGGTTCTTTTTTCAAAACGCAGTTGGATATTTCAGGGATTTGGGTAACAGAAATATAGTGGAAGTATATACTGGATTTGCGTTTGGGTATACCGATGCTGGCAATCATGATGTTCCCACTAGATTGAAAGGGCCATATCAATTATATTTTATACAATTTGACTTTGGGAAAATTGATTGCCAGTTCGCAAATGCTGACTTTGGGATTGGTATTAAAGCAGGCTATTTGCATTCAAATCTGGAGAACTTAAACTATTTTACTCATTATTCCCCGTATACCGGACCCTATGAGCCTTTAGTTGTAAATAGTTTTCTATTAGAGCCCAATGCTTTTTTAAGAATTGGGGGAGAAAAACTAAAATTTAGTTTAAAACTTGGTAGTTGCTGGCATTATCAATTTATAAATAAAGACAAAAATTTGCCTGTTGATAAACTTAATTTTGGATTAGGCTTAAATTACAGATTTTGAAGATTACAGCATTTGCCTTCAATCGTAGAAATGGAAGATTATACAGGACCAAATAAGATACCTGCTTTACTTTTGAATTAAAATTTAACCAATCTGTCTATGGAAAAATCTCATTCAAATAATAAGGTTGACCAGCAAGCAACTCTCAAGTTTAAATTTGTTTTTGTGGCCGTAATGACGATGGGTACTATATCTTGCCATAAGAATCCTGAACCGCCCCCGCAGCTTCCCCGGTCCCCCCGGTTGAATATGACACGCTCGTTTATCAATGGTTAGTGAATGAGCAACTTTCAAATGGTCTTTTGGAAAGCATTACCGGCAACAACTTAGTGTCTCTGTATGATAATTCCCTGGCAGCCCTTGCATTCATTGCCAAGGGTGATTACTTAAAAGCCGAAGCTATTTTTGATTTCTTCAACAATCATGTGAATTCTGAACTACTAAATGGGACAGGCGGCTTCGCACAATTTCGGGTTAGCGACGGCTATCCGCTATCTGGTTCCGGAAGATGGCTGGGTGACAATGCATGGCTTTTAATTGCATTGAATAATTACGAAGCAAAAACAAAAAGTGACAGGTACATTAACTTGACGCAAAGCCTGAATAACTGGATCAGGAAGTTACAGGATGTTGATGGAAGTTTGTGGCGAGGATATGATCCACTTTCCGGAGTAAAGACTAATAAGGTTACGGAAAATATGATTGATGCATTCAATGCACTGCCAGGTTATGACAGTCTGCACAAAAATTTGCTTAAGTATTTCAATGACGTTCGCTGGGACACATATAATAAAGTACTTGTTTCATCACCCGGGGACCACTATATGTACGCATTAGACAATTTCTCATGGGGTTATTGTGCCCTGAAAGATTTTCCTAATAGTTCATTGACTTTTGCAGATCAAATCTTTTTAACCCAACATTTTGCAGTAAGTACGGGTAATCTTGTTTCAGGATACTGTATAGATATTGACAGGGACGATGTTTTCCTTGAAGGAACAGGTCAAATGGTGGTCGCATTTCAAAAAGCCGGACTTATGGATCAGGCGAATTTTTATTTGAAGGAAATTGAAAAATCCATTACCTCCGGTCCAAGCGCAACCATGGGAATTCCTTATGCTACCAACCGGGGATCGGGATATGGACCAGATCTCCTTTGGCAGGGTGCTGATAGTTTGCCATGTGTATCCTCTGCTGTCTGGTATTTATTTGGAAAACTAAAATTTGATCCTATGGCAGTTGGCTATGCAAAAAATATCCCTGAAGAAGATAAATTTTGGTTGAAGTAGTATATCATAGGATCTTCAACCTTTAACGCCTTTTTTTCTTCAATTTATTCAGGTCTAACAGACGATCCGATACTAGCAAAAGCAAGAACTTATATTAAACAAATTCTATTATCCATTGTTAGCCGATAACAAAAATCCTTGTTGATTAGAATGTTAAAGCCATTCAAGTTTTTGAGCATCCCGATGATGAAATTTCAGAAATGTTTAGTGATTTTGATCCAGGACTTTAATTAAATACTACATACTATGATAAGTTGCAGAAAGCATCCAGATTACTAATCCAATAACCGCAAGAATATCAATTATCCCCACGATGATACTGGCTTTTGCTAATCCCTTCCCTTTATATTTCCCGTTATTTCTTTTTATCCTGCCT
>JADGPY010000154.1 GCA_017882205.1 Chitinophagaceae bacterium | reverse complement strand
TCTTTCAGCCAATCCATTAATTGTTCCATCCCGGCTTCATCATTTGAAAATTGCCGGTGAGTAAATTGCTGATTAATTACATAAGTGATGTCAACAGTTTTTTTAGAAACATCTACTCCGAAAACATGATCATACTGTTTCATAATTTTAGATTTTAAACAATCATAGATATAAGTTTCTTTGCTACCTTAATAATAGGCCTGGTTAGCCTGAATTTCTATACGAAGCATCTTATATCAAAGAAGAACCTGTCTGCATCGGCGGATATACCTTTCAGTATCGTCTGGTCTATAGTTCACAGGCCCTTCCTGATTGTTGTTATTAACAATTTTGATTTATTCACAAAGAAAAAAAGAAGCAAAAAAAGAAAGTAGTAATAGTAATAATATTTTATAAAATATCAGAAAGCAAATCTAAAGGTCTGGTCTCTGACCAATGGCCGACCATTGTAACGTTTCCGTTTTTGTTTCATGAAAAGTTTTATCGCAACAGAAGTAGTAGCTTTAATATGTTGATGCATTTCATTGGAAACTAACGGAGGGTTTATAAACCCGTTGGTCAAAGACCAGACGGGGGCATTACAGGCCGAAACGTTTATTAAATTTGAAACCGGAACACCTGGGCCGGCGAAAATCTTCTTAGTTTATCATTGCTCTTCTCAGATTTACTCATTATAACGTACACGCTCACCCGTCATTAAAAACTTCTTCCCTTTACTCCATAAAAAAAGCCGGTAATAACCGGCTTTTCATTGTCAATTATGAAACTTCGCCTTTACATTCATTTTGTGCCCTGGCGAAATTTATGAGTTTGCAGGCGAAAATACCGGAAGACCCAGAAACGACAACACTGCCCATTGAAAAAAAAATTTTAGTGCGCTGAACTAAGGTCTGCACGGTATTTCATCATTTCCACTTCCACCAGGTCGGTTAGGTCTGCAATGCTAGTCATTCTTTTATCCCATGCAGCCTGGGCATACATTTCTATATAGGCAGCCTTAAACTTATCATTAAGATCTTTGTAATAATCAGCATCTAATTCTTTAAAACCATCTTTTAAATGCCTGATGATTACGACCACGGGTTTACTGCCGGCAAGTTGTTGTATATACCCGTCAAAACTAACAGGGCTGTTGATTTTTTTGTTTACAGCGATAGTTTTTTTTATTTCATCCGTTACATCATTCTGTTTGCCGGTTTTAATATGATAAGCTGTCAACAGAAATTTGGTGGCTTGTACTTCGGGGCGGTAACTTAAAGTATCTGCCTGGCGGTATATTTCCTCAGCGCCGTTGCTTTCCGGGCTAAGCGTAGGAGTAACTGTGGTAGCTAAATCTACATCGTGTGCCTTAACTGTAGGTCGTTCTACGTCCAAATCAGCCCAGGCCATACCACCGGATGTAAGGTAATAGCTTCCGGTGCGTACTCCGCTGGTTATTTCAAAAACACCGCGCCTGTTAGAAGTATCTGCCTGGTGAAATTTTTTCAGATGTGTCTTCCATGCAGTTTCGAAAGCAGCAGTTTGTCCGGGTTTAGGTTTTACGAGTGTAACTGTCACAAGTGATTGGGTTTGCGCAAACGAATTAATTACTCCTGCCATAAACAGGAAAAAAAGAATTTTTCTCATTGTGTTTTAAATTAAAAGTGATGAATAATGGCAAATCAAAGAAACTGAATCTCAAAAGTTTTGGTAGGTCCGGGGTTTTACGTAAGATATTCTTATTTTTTTATATTACAAGATTGTTGACTTCTCAGCCCCTCGCCATGGCGCAAGGTACTGTCAGAAAAACCAATCCTTTCAATAAGCACGAGCCTGGCCAACACACAAAGCCACCCTTCCAAACTCGCGCCAAAGCTACCTTTCTTTATAGTTCAACGAATTGAGTGAAGATACTTGTACAAAATAGTGAAACCCAGGCACAAGCATGGCTAACGCACAAGGCTATGCGACAAAGCTCAAAACAACCTACCTACATGCTTGGACGAAATGGGCGGAATTAAAGGCAAAAGGCAAAAACCAAAAACAAAAACAAATACCAAGTTATGCCATTCACAAAACTATGAACCATTAACTATTAACTACCTGCCAATAACCAACTTCTTCAATTCATCCATTTGCTTTTGTAGTTGAGAGATTTGTTGAGTGAATTGCTTTTGCAGCTCTTCATTTTTTTTGTCTTGCTCTACTGCATACAAAGTAAGTTCTTCTACTTTTTGCAAAAGTTGTTTGTTCATTTCGGCAACATTAATGCCGTCGGCTTTTACTTCGGCTTCGGTGGGTATGTTGGGTAAGTGTTTGTTGAGTTTTACGTATTGGCTTAGTTCTTTTAATGGAGTAAGTTTATAATCGTTGTTAAAAACATTATCTGCCCAACCCGGCACAAGTGCTATCCGAATGCTATCGGCAATAATACCACCCACCACATTTAAAGTACGATTGCCTTTAAATGTGTAACCGGTTGGGTTTGCAACACCGAGTAAAATTTGTTGAGTGCTAAAATCGCCGTAAACAAGCGTAGTAGCAGAATTATTACCTATGTACAATTTATTACTTCCTGTTTCCAAAAAACCTGCAGAGTATCCGATGAAAACATTACTATTTCCTAACGAACTGAACCCGGCATAAATACCTAAGGCTGTGTTATAACTTCCAGTTACATTAGAATTGAGTGAAGTACTACCATCTGCTAAATTATAACCTCCAGTAGTATTATATTGAAGAGCATAGTCGCCATTAGCTACGTTTACATTCCCGGTAGAATTAGTTTGAAGAGCTTGATATCCATTAGCTACATTTTCATATCCGGTTGTATTGGAATAAAGAGCTTGATGTCCGTTTGCCACATTATTATAACCATTTGTATTGGAATAAAGTGCGAAGGCACCATTAGCCACATTATTATTTCCGCTTGTGTTAAAAGCAAGTGCATTATCACCATTAGCCACATTCTTACTTCCGGTTGTATTGTAATAAAGAGCATTTGTTCCAAAGGCTGTATTATTTGTTCCGCTGATGTTTGAATAAAGAGCTGAAAAACCATTAGCCACATTATAACTTCCGGAGGTATTTGAATTCAATGCTTGATATCCATTGGCAGTATTAGCATTTCCGTTATTAAAATTAAGAGCACTGGCACCATTGGCTACATTAAAACTTCCAGTTGTATTGTGATAAAGAGCATTAGCACCATTCGCTACATTATAATTTCCGGTTGTATTGGAAATAAGTGCTGCAAATCCATTAGCTGTATTTGCATCTCCGTTATTTAAATTAAGTGCGTTCACTCCATTGGCTGTATTATAATTTCCAGTTGTATTGGAATAAAGAGCCTGGGAACCTAGTGCTACATTATTATTTCCTGTAGTATTCTGGTAAAGGGCAGTATAACCATTAGCCACATTATCATTTCCGGTAGTATTCTTTTCAAGCGCAAAAGCCCCTGTAGCCACATTGTTGATCCCGGTATTATTCGAGAAAAGAGCTTGAAATCCGATTGCTACGCTATAATTTCCCACTGTATTAAAATAAAGAGCTTTACTACCATCAGCTACATTATAATTTCCAGTTGTATTACGCATAAGAGCTGAATCACCATTGGCATTATTATTATTTCCAGTTGTATTTGACTCAAGTGCAAAATATCCATTGGCAACATTATTATTTCCGGTTGTATTGGAAAAAAGAGCTAAACTACCATTGGCAACATTATTATTTCCGGTTGTATTGAAATAAAGAGCAGCATTACCAATTGCGGTATTATCCGTTCCATTTGTATTATTTAAAAGAGCATGATACCCAAAGCCAGAATTATTGATTCCTGAAATGTTAGCACCCAAAACACCGGTGCCATAACCGGTATTTTGCGCCAATAGGTTGTTTGTTAAGCATGAACTTGCAAGGGCAAATAAAGCTGTAAATAAAATTATTTTTTTCATTGTTTAATTTTCAGGTAATTGTAATCATATATTTATTACTCACGCATAAATGAACAAGGCAATAGACTCCTTACCGTAAGGTAAACTTTTTTTATAAATTTCCCCTCGCCTGGCGGAGTATGCGGCTTAGCCTTTGCCGGGCGTACTTGTGCCACTACATACTAACTATAACTTAATGTAACCAATCCTTTCATCCCGCAAAAATCGTGTGCACTGCTATATCTTATTTCCGGGGAATGAGTAAACTTGCCAGTATCGTAATTTGTCATTAAATAGATTTTTTAAACGTATGCTTTGATAAAAAATAAACCAAAAAAGGAATATTTCTTAGAAGATTAAAAATTGACAATATAAATAATTGGACGGGTGAAGGATTGCTACTATTTTAGTGTAAAGCAGTTATTTAAGATAGTTCATGAAACCTTAGTTATGAGTGACGATATTTTAAATTTAATTATAAATGTCCTCTTATTGGCAATTGCAATTTACTCAATTATAGATGTGATT